>JASLGC010000233.1 GCA_030150335.1 Flavobacterium sp. | reverse complement strand
CCGTAAACCAGAACCTTACAAAGGAAAAGGTATCAAGTTTGTGGGTGAAGAGTTAAGAAGAAAAGCAGGTAAATCAGCTTAAAAATTAAGACTATGTCATTAACAAAATCTGAAAGAAGACAACGTATTAAATTCAGAATTAGAAAGATTGTTAGCGGTACTGCTGCTAAACCAAGACTTTCTGTATTCAGAAGTAATAAAGAAATCTATGCGCAAATCATAGATGACGTGAATGGAGTAACTCTAGCTGCAGCATCTTCAAGAGAAGCTGGGATAACAAGAGGAACCAATATTGAAACTGCTGCATCGGTTGGGAAACTAATTGCAGAGAAAGCTTTGAAAGCTGGTGTAGAAACTGTATCTTTCGATAGAGGAGGTTATTTATACCACGGTCGTGTTAAATCATTAGCTGAAGGCGCTAGAGAAGCTGGATTAAAATTCTAATTAGTTATGTATCAAAATTATAAAAACGTAGAATTTGTAAAACCAACTGGTCTTGATCTTAAAGATCGTTTGGTTAGTGTAAACCGTGTTACTAAAGTTACTAAAGGGGGAAGAGCTTTTGGATTCTCTGCTGTAGTAGTAGTAGGTGACGAAAACGGTGTAGTGGGTCATGGTTTGGGTAAATCAAAAGACGTTTCTGAAGCAATCGCTAAAGCAGTAGAGGATGCAAAGAAAAACTTAGTTAGAGTTCCTTTAAATGGTCATACTATTCCTCACGAACAAAAAGGAAAATTCAGTGGAGCTAGAGTATTATTGATGCCTGCATCTTTAGGTACTGGAGTAATCGCTGGAGGTTCTGTGAGATCGGTTGTAGAATCTGTTGGGATTAAAGATTTATTATCTAAATCTCAAGGATCTTCAAATCCTCACAACGTGGTGAAGGCTACTTTTGACGCTTTATTACGTTTAAGAAGTGCTTCTACAGTTGCAAAACAAAGAGGAATTTCTTTAGAAAAAGTATTTAAAGGTTAATTTGAGAGAGTTATGTCAAAAATTAAAGTAAAACAAGTAAGAAGCCAAATTAATTGTCCTCTTGTACAAAAGAGAACATTAGAGGCTTTAGGACTTCGTAAGATTGGTCAAGTTGTAGAACATGATGCTACATCTGCAATCTTAGGAATGGTAAGTAAAGTTCAACACTTAGTTTCTGTAGAAGAGGCTAAATAATATTGTAGAGTATGAATTTAAGTAATTTACAACCAGCAAAAGGTTCAGTACACAACCAAAACAAACGTGTTGGTCGTGGTGAAGGGTCTGGTAAAGGAGGAACTTCTACAAAAGGACACAAAGGTGCTAAATCACGTTCAGGATATTCAAGAAAAATCGGATTTGAAGGAGGGCAAATGCCACTTCAAAGACGTGTTCCTAAATTTGGTTTTAAAAACATCAATAGAGTAGAATATGATGTTATCAACTTAGAAAAATTACAATCTTTAGTTGATAGCGGAGTAGTAAAAGACACTGTTGATTTTGCTCTTTTAGTTGAGTTAGGATTAACTTCTAAAAATAGTTTAGTTAAGGTTTTAGGGCGTGGAGAGATAAAAGCAAAATTAAAAGTTTCTGCACACAAGTTTTCAGCATCTGCTAAAGAGGCAATCGAGGCAGCTGGTGGAGAAATTGTAACGTTATAAAATCTTAATAAACAAGATGAAGAAGTTTTTTGAAACATTAGCCAGTATTTGGAAAATTGAAGAGTTAAAGAACAAAATCTTGATAACTTTAGGGTTATTGCTTGTGTACCGTTTCGGTACACAAGTTACCCTTCCAGGTATTGACGCAACGAAATTGCAAGCTTTAACTGATCAAACTGATCAAGGTATCGGTTGGTTAATAAATGTTTTTACAGGTGGTGCATTTGCGCAAGCATCTGTATTTGCATTAGGTATTATGCCTTATATTTCTGCTTCCATAGTAGTTCAGTTGATGGGAATCGCGGTTCCTTATCTACAAAAGCTACAAAATGATGGAGAAAGCGGTAGAAAGAAGATGAACCAAATAACAAGATGGTTGACAATCGGTATTACTTTATTACAAGGACCTAGTTACATCTATAACTTGTATGTGCAATTACCACCGGATGCATTTTTGTTAGGTTTCAATTCTTTCTCATTCTTGTTTTCTTCAGTAATTATACTAGTGACCGGAACTGTTTTTGCAATGTGGTTAGGTGAAAAAATTACTGATAAAGGTATTGGAAATGGAATTTCATTATTAATTATGGTTGGTATTATTGCAAGACTTCCAATGTCTTTCATCCAAGAATTCCAATCAAGAATTACTGAAAATAATGGAGGACCTATGTTGGTGGTTATAGAAGTAATTTTATGGTTGTTAATCATCGTTGCTTGTATCTATTTAACTCTTGCTGTGAGACGTATACCGGTTCAGTATGCAAGAAGAAGTGCTTCAGGAACTTATGATCAATCTATGTTAGGCGGTAATCGTCAGTGGATTCCATTAAAGTTAAATGCATCAGGAGTTATGCCAATCATCTTCGCTCAAGCGATCATGTTTGTGCCAGCTGCAGTAGCAGGTTTATCAACTTCAGATACTGCTAAATCAATCAGTACAACATTTCATAATGTGTTTGGTTGGGAGTATAATGCACTTTTTGCTTTATTAATCATAATTTTTACGTACTTTTACACCGCAATTACAGTACCTACTAATAAGATGGCTGATGATCTAAAGAGAAGTGGCGGTTTTATACCAGGTGTTAAGCCAGGTAGTGAGACAGGTGATTTCTTAGATAGAATCATGTCTTTAATTACATTCCCAGGTTCTCTTTACTTAGCATTAATCGCAGTTTTCCCTGCAATCGTGGTAAGTTTATTAGGAGTTCAACAAGGTTGGGCAATGTTTTATGGAGGAACATCGTTATTGATTATGGTAAGTGTTGTAATCGATACAATTCAACAAGTCAATGCTTATTTACTGAACAAACAGTATGATAGCATGATGACAAGTGGTAAAAATAGAAGAGCAACAGCTTAGTTTTTATGGCAAAACAATCAGCAATAGAACAAGACGGAGCAATCATTGAAGCATTATCAAATGCTATGTTCCGTGTGGAATTAGAAAATGGACACGTAGTAATCGCCCATATCTCAGGTAAGATGCGTATGCATTATATCAAATTATTACCTGGTGACAGAGTAAAATTAGAGATGAGCCCTTACGATTTGACCAAAGCAAGAATTACTTATAGATATTAAAGAGGCTATTAAAATGAAAGTAAGAGCATCAGTTAAAAAAAGAAGTGCCGAGTGCATTATAGTACGTAGAAAAGGTAGACTTTACGTTATTAA
>JASLGC010000197.1 GCA_030150335.1 Flavobacterium sp. | reverse complement strand
CCAAGTTATCCGTTTAGCTAAATATGTAGCTCAAGTAAGACGTTATACTTACTATTAGTAGATAGTCTTTTTATAATATTGAAAAGCCCGTTGATTAGTTCAACGGGCTTTTTTGTTTTTTATTGATTGATGGTTGATGGTTATTGGCTGACAGTTGACAGCCTTTAACTGGTTATCATGAACGGTTAACTTATCCTGTGCATCAGCAGAAATAGTTATGCTTTGTGTAAATCATCGCAGTATTTCTCGTAGATGCGATACTTCACATCTCTGTATCACATACAAATACATACAACGACTTTTTAGTTATATAATACCTTAACCTATTGTTTCATACGTAATATAACTGAAAGGTGTTTTTTTGCTATGTTAATGCTTGATTATTTATAACTCTTTTGGGGTAAACATGTGGATTCCCCCTACGTATACGTCAGCAGGAAACGCAAAATGATTGACGATTTGCAAAGGTAAAACGTAAAATGATTGGCAATTTATAGTAATTGTTTTAGAACAGTAAACAGTAAACAGAAAACAGTAAACTGAAAACTGAAAACTGTGAACTGTGAACTGTGAACTGTGAACTGTGAACTGTGAACTGTAAACTGTGAACTGTAAACTGTAAACCGAAAACTCCATTAAACAAAAAACCTCTGAGAGTTAATATTCTCAGAGGTTTTATATCTTTTATATGAAATATTATTTCAGCAATTCGTCTAATGTGACTCTAAATTTAGAGCTATTCCAATCCGCTGCTCTAAACTTTTTAACTACTATATTTCCCTTTTTGTCGATTACATAAGATGACGGAAGTGAAGTAGAGTATAATTCCGTAGGCGCACTATTCTTTTCATAGTACACTGGTAAAGTATATTCATTCTTTTCTTTAAACGCTTGTACCTTATCCACAGGGTCGTTTGTAACAAACATAAACACTACTTTATCCTGATAGTCATTGTATAGTTCTTGAAAACTCGGTTTCTCTGCTATACAAGGAGGACACCACGTAGCCCAGAAGTTTATAATAACAACTTTACCCTTTACCGACTCAAAGTTAAAAGGCTTTCCTTCTTCATCTACTACTATCCAATCTTCAAAGTTTACCTTTTTTATATCAGCTTCCTTTTCTAAAGACGGACTCATAGCCATTAAGCGATTCACCCAAACTTTAAAACTCGTCCCTACTGGCGTAAAAAATATCACTCCAATGAATATTACAAATAGAATATTTGATATCCATCCCTTCCCCTTTTTCTTCTCTGTCATATCAATCGCTTAAAATAATCACTTTTAAATATAGTACAAAATCTACTAAATATTAAAAGTAGAACAAAACATATATCTAAAGCACTAATACTCTAAAAAAAAGCAAAATTTAACACTATTTAAGAATCCTTAAACATTTCATCGAACTTAACTTCTTCTCTACCCGGTAAAACCAAGTTTAATACGATACCGATAATTGAAGCTAATGCCATACCTTCTAATGAAAACATATCTCCAATATGAATAGCAGCTCCACCAATTCCGATGATTAAAATTACAGAGGAGATAATCAAGTTTCTTTTAATTTTAAAGTCAACTTTATTCTCTACCAACATACGCAATCCACTTGATGCGATAATACCAAAAAGTAAAATAGACACCCCACCCATTACTGGCGAAGGTATAGTACTCAACAACGCAGCTACCTTACCACAGAATCCAAATAGAATTGCAAAACACGCTGCTCCGATGAATATATAAATACTAAAAGCTCTTGTAATGGCCAGTACGCCAATATTTTCTCCGTAAGTAGTATTTGGTGGCCCACCAATCAATGAAGCCAACATAGTCGCTACACCGTCTCCTAACATCGACTTATCTAACCCTGGGTCTTTTATCAAATCTTTACCGATTACTTTACTCAACACTAATTGGTGCCCAATATGTTCAGCAATAGGCACAATCGCCACTGGCAACATCAATAAAATAACGTACCACGACACAGAAGGCTCATAATCAATAAATGGCATCATAAACTCCGGCACAGCAATCCACTTTGCGTTGATTACCGCCTCAAAGTGTACAACTCCCATAATCGCAGCAAATATATACCCTCCGATTATCCCTACTAATACAGGTATTACACTTAAAAAACCTCTTGTAAATATCGCCGTAATAATCGTGATAGATAAAGTTACTAAACCAATCAACACATAGGTTAAATCGTATTCACCCGCTGGATTATTTGTTACCATTCCCACAGCTGTACTGGCAAGACCTAAACCGATAACCATGATAACAGGACCAACCACAATAGGTGGCAATAGCTTCATCAGCCAGTTTGTACCTGCTTTCGCAATGATTAACGACACTAACGAATAGACAACCCCTACAAGGAAACTCCCCACTAAAAAGCTCCCGACAGGCATTCCTGAACTTGGGTCTGCCTCCAACGCTTTCATTGCAATAATCGGGTTAATGAAAGCAAACGAAGACCCTAAATAAGAAGGTACTTTTCCTTTTGTAATAAAAATAAAAACCAAGGTCCCTATTCCACTTGAAATTAATGCTATAGCAGGATTCATACCTGTTAACGCAGGAACTAACACTGTAGCTCCGAACATGGCAAATAAATGCTGAATACTCAACAGTATCCATTGACCTAATTTTGGTTTTTCATTGACGGCTAAAACCATCTTTTGATTGTCTAAAGAACTCATTTAATAAATTAATGTATATGATATAAATGTAATTAAACTTTAGGTAACTATTTTGGAATCAACCCAATTGCGTTAGTCCAAAAATTTCAGATACCATAAAAAAAGGGTACCCCTAAATAGAGGTACCCTTATTTTTATTTATATGTCAAATGACTATTTTCCAGCAGCAATTAAATTTAATGCTGAACCAGCTTTGAACCATTCGATTTGACTTGCATTGTAAGTATGATTAGCTTCAATCACATCTTTAGAACCGTCCGCGTGAACAAACTCTAAATGCATTGATTTACCAGGAGCAAAATCAGTTAAGTCCAAGAAGTTGATTGTATCATCTTCTTGGATTTTATCATAATCCGCTTCATTAGCAAAAGTTAAGGCTAACATACCTTGTTTTTTCAAGTTAGTTTCGTGGATACGAGCAAAAGATTTTACTAATACCGCTCTAACTCCTAAATGACGAGGCTCCATTGCTGCGTGCTCACGAGAAGAACCTTCTCCGTAATTTTGGTCACCTACAACGATAGTTGGGATTCCAGCAGCTTTGTATGCTCTTTGAACAGCCGGCACAGGTCCGTACTCTCCAGTTAATTCATTTTTAACATTGTTAGTTAAGTGGTTAAATGCATTTTCAGCACCAATTAACATATTATCAGAGATGTTATCCAAGTGACCACGGAAACGCAACCAAGGACCAGCCATAGAAATGTGGTCAGTAGTACATTTACCAAAAGCCTTGATTAACAATTTAGCTCCTGTAATATTTTTACCATCCCAAGGAGTAAATGGCTCTAACAATTGAAGACGTTTTGAGTCTGGAGAAACCACAACCTCAACATTTGAACCATCTTCTGCTGGAGCTTGATAACCTGCGTCTTCCACATCAAAACCTCTTTTTGGCAACTCATCACCTTTAGGAGGAAGTAATTTCACTTCTTCCCCATTGTCATTGATTAATGTATCAGTGATAGGGTTGAATCCTAAATCACCCGCAATTGCTAAAGCAGCAACCATTTCAGGTGAAGTTACGAAAGCATGCGTATTAGGGTTACCATCCGCACGTTTAGAGAAGTTACGGTTAAAAGAGTGAACAATTGTGTTTTTCTCACCTTTGTCAGCCCCTTCACGATCCCACTGTCCGATACATGGTCCACAAGCGTTAGTAAACACTTTAGTTCCCATTTTCTCGAAAGTATCAATAATACCATCTCTTTCAATCGTGTAACGAATTTGCTCAGACCCAGGGTTAATTCCAAACTCAGCCTTAGGAGTAATTCCATGTTCAACAGCTTGCTCTACAATAGAAGCCGCTCTTGACATATCCTCATAAGAAGAGTTAGTACAAGAACCAAT
>JASLGC010000160.1 GCA_030150335.1 Flavobacterium sp. | reverse complement strand
CTAATAGAAGGAGATGAAAAGAAGATATATAATAGCAAGCAATTTCACCCAAGTATGATTATATACGGTAAATAATATAGGACAACAACATATAACAAAACAATAAAAAAGCGCAGTTGGGTTCAACTGCGCTTTCTACTTATAACACCTTTTAGATTTAAAAGTTTATCTCATATAATACATGTGGATGCAAGGGATGCTCCACAGGTATATTCGGACGTCCAAAGTCTTTCACATATTTCATACCTATCTTTTGCATCACACTTGCCGATTTCACATTCGGAACAGACGTAAAAGCGTAAACTTTAGACAAGTCTATCACATCTTTAGCATACGTTAAGCAAGCCAAAGCACCTTCAGTAGCGTATCCTTTGCCCCAAAACTTAGGAAATAAACGCCACGCTATCTCCACACCTGGCTTAAAGTCCACATCCAAACTAATATCACAGATTCCAATATAACCAAGAAACTCTCCTGTTGTCTTTTCCTCAACAGCAAACAATCCATACTTCTTCGTATCAATACTGGTCTTTATACTTTCAAACTCACGCGTAGATTCTTCTGCCGTTTTCTTTACAGCAAAATATTTCATTACTTCCTCATCTTTATTCAAAGCGATAAAGGACTCTAAGTCCCTCGCCTCGTATTGTCTCAAGAACAATCTCTCTGTTTCTATATAAATTTCCATTTGCTGATTGGTTGATTTTACACAAAGATAAAAAGTGCTGTGTTAACATTAACCCTTTTTTGTGTTTTTTACAACAATTCGATTTTAGGGTATTTTGCATTTAATAAATAAAAAGCAAAATATTCACTAAAAAAAAGTATTATCAATAACCACTTAAAAAACTAAAGCCTATAGGAAATTTACTCACATTCCACCGTTGAAAATAACTTTTTTTAAGCGCCTACATTCTTCCAATTGTTAATTTATCTTCATAAAAAAGCCACAATATGTAACAATCCCTTAAAAAGCATAGTCAATTCTTGTCAATCGATGTAGTTTTTTACTTATTTTTCCTTACAAAAGCGATTGTTTTAGTATAAATTCAAGATATAAAAAAAGAAGATTAACAAACACACTATTTTATTCGCAAAAAGCATACTTAAACAAAGTTTTAGGGAGATTTTAAGTCTTTGCAGAAGCTATTTTTTCTATTTTTGTACAAGAATAAATCAGTGGTGTGATAATAAACACAAAGCATACGTTCATTCCATAGTTAGAAATATTACAAGCAAAAGCATATTCGCAAAACGTGTATGTGTTCGCAAAAAATGTTTCTAAAAACAACTGGAATATAACTTTTTAATACACAGATTACTCTTACTTCTAATGGACAAAAGCTGACAATAAGTTTTTTATTTCCATAGAAGGATTTATAATTTGATAGGTCTTTAACATATTGCTCTTTTTCTAATTGCTAATTCAAATAGAAAAGCAACAATGCTAATTAATCTTATCAACCTAAATTCGAACTATATAGAAACTTGTTTCTATTTACGTTATATGTTGTTTCCTAATTAAAGCTCTATTGTTGTTGATAGAGCTTTACTTTTTTATATACCCCACAAAACATCATCCAATACTATTATATAGTAAACAAAAAAACGCCCAATGTATAAACCATTGAGCGTTCTGTTTTTCGTAAGTCCTTTTATAATAAAGCTATTGTTTCGTTGTTTTCTCCAAAAGCGCACGTACATACGAAATCTTGTACTTCGTATTCACGCTTGTTGCCAATTGTGTAATATCACTCCACATCTGAAGTTTCTCCATGCACAACAACAAATTACACAAGAGATACAGCTTAGTCATGTCGCCAAAAAGCTGTAGGTAATCTTCAGAAATAGCCTGCATACACACAGATTCCATTTCATCAATTTGCTTGTGTTCCAGCTGTAATTCCACCGCCTCTTTAGCCAAGGCATTGGCATGTATTGGCAATTGGGAGTTAAGCAGCGTCAATGCCTTCTTAAAGGCTTCTAACGCTTCTTTATGTTGTTCTAAGTAATACAAACAAATCCCCTGGTTAAACAATTTCACAACGCTATCTGGTTGTTTTTCAAGTATGATAGACGCTTCATAATAGCGTTTTTGCAAAGTAAGAGTTATAACTAATTGGGCAAAGTCTTTCTCTATATTTGCTGGCAAATCTCTTCTATCTCCTAATAACATAATGCAACTTTTTAAATTAATTAAACTAACTTAAATTTAGCACTTTCTATCAAAAAATCAAAACCATTTACGCCATTTGAAGTACAAAATCATCAAAATAACTAAAGCAAGCATCCCTCCTAACGTCCAATAATATCCGTTTTCAAACTTCAGTTCAGGCATATTTTCAAAGTTCATTCCGTACACCCCTACTATAAATGTCAATGGTATAAAGATAACCGACACAATAGTTAGTACTTTCATAATCTCGTTCATGCGATTGCTCTGAGCAGAAAAAAAGAAATTCGTAGCACTATCAAGCTTGTTGAGGTTGTACTCAATTTGGTCTAACATCTCCACAGACTTAAACTGTAAGCGTTCAAAGAACACCATACTCGTCTTGCTAATCACACATTCCACATTGCCTTTATCGTGTTGGGTTTTCAGGCTGTACAGCACCTCTCTTAGGGGGATAATCGCCCGTTTGATGTCTTGCAACTCTTGGGTGTACCCTTCAATATTGACCAGCGTTCGTCTTTGATATTGCGTTTTAGCATCCATCAACACTGATTCTACACCATCTTCCACCACGTCTAATACCGTTAAGAAACTGTCCATCAGAGATTCCATTAACGCATATAGCAAATAACTGGAGTCACGCTTGCGAGTCAACCCTGTTTTAGTGCGAATACGGTCCCTGATTATATTAAAGAAGTCGCCTTTTTTCTCTTGAAATGACAACAAGATTTCGTTTTTTAAAATAAAACTAACCTGCTCTACATTAATCGTTGTATCTGTATCTTGAAAAGGCAAAATCGCCTTGACACTAAAGAACATTATATCGTCTAATTCCTCTACGCGAGTACGACGAGAAAAGTTTAATATCTCCGCCATGATGTACGATTCAATATTAAAAAAGCGTCCAACCTCTTTTAACAGCTCAATATCGTGCAATCCATGTAGATTAAACCATTTTACTGAATTTGGACCTGCCGTACTCAAAACATCTTCTATTTCCTTTAAACTCAAGTCATTGTACTCCTCAAATATGTTTTCATCATAGATAAACAACTGCATAGAAATAGGAACATCTGGAAAATCTCCGGAATATTCTAAATAATTAGCTTGAAGTTTTCTTATTTTATTATATTTAACTCGTCTCACATTTCTTAATTTTGAATAAATATACTCGTTTTTCTATTTAAACGATGTATTGAGCACTTAATAACAAAACAAAAAACAATGATTATACTACTTAAAAACATCAAGGAAATTCTACAAGTTAGAAATCAACATATTGACAAGTTAGAAGGACAAGCAATGAAAACGTTGCCTGTGCTTGAAAATGCTTACTTATTAATTGAGGATGATAAAATCAAAGACTTTGGTCCAATGAGTGATTGTCCTACTGAGAATATTGATAAAACCATTGATGTTACGGGTAAAACTGTCTTACCTACTTGGGTAGATAGCCACACTCACTTAGTATATGCTGGCAACAGAGAGTTAGAGTTTGTAGATAGAATCAACGGATTGAGTTATGAAGAAATCTTCAATCGCGGTGGTGGTATCTTAAACTCAGCTAAGAAGTTGCAAGAAATTTCAGAAGAAGAATTATATGAACAATCGCGCAAACGCTTGGAGGAGGTAATCCAACAAGGTACGGGTGCGGTGGAAATAAAGTCGGGTTACGGACTTACATTAGAGGCTGAGCTAAAGATGCTTAGAGTGATTAAAAAGTTGAAAGACAACTACCCTATTGCGATAAAATCAACGTTTTTAGGGGCTCACGCATTCCCAACAGAGTTTAAGGACAACCACAAAGGATACATCGACTTGCTTGTAGATGAGATGATTCCGGCTATTGCCAAAGAGGGATTAGCTGAGTTTGTGGATGCTTTCTTAGAAACTGGGTATTTCTCTTGTGAGGAAACGGAACGTATTATTCAAGCAGGACAAAAACACGGAATGACTGCCAAAGTACACGTAAACCAGTTTACAGCTATTGGTGGAATTGAAATGTGTGTGAAGAATGGCGCATTGTCTGTGGACCACTTAGAAATAGTAACGGATGAGGATATCGCTGTCTTAAAAGGCAGTAAAACGATGCCTGTGGCATTGCCTACATGTTCGTTCTTTATTTCGATTCCATACACTCCTGCTCGTAAAATGATTGAGGCAGGATTGCCAATTGCTTTAGCATCTGACTCAAACCCAGGTACTACACCGTCTGGAAACATGAACTTTGTAGTGGCTACGGCTTGTATCAAAATGAAAATGACTCCAGAAGAAGCTATTAATGCTGCTACTATCAACGGAGCTTATGCAATGGGTGTTGGCGAGGATTACGGAAGTATCACTATAGGCAAAAAAGCGAGTTTAATTATTACAAAACCATTAAACTCTTTCTATGAATTACCTTACGCATTTGGTAGTAATAACATTGAACAGGTAATCCTAAACGGAAAGTTACAATAAGGAGGAGTTACTCCCCCTTTTTATACATTACAAAACATTGAACTATGAATAGTCAAAAGATAAAATTATTCAAAAAAGCTGATTTGATTGCCCTTACTAAGTTTAGAAGTGGGGAAATTAAGTTTGGCGAGAGAATTCACACGTTAGAATCTACTGCTAATTGGGAAGAAGAATTAGCTACGATTGACGCTAAATATGCTATTATCGGTATTCCTGAAGATATCGGTGTAAAGGCAAACCTTGGTCGTACTGGGGCTTCTACCGCTTGGGAGACGTTTTTAAATAGCTTTCTGAATATTCAACATAATCGCTTCTGTAAAGGGAGTTGGGTGACTATTATAGGACACCTTGACTTTGAAAAGGAAATGGCTGAGGCAAAGAACTTAGACACGGCAAATAAAGAAGATAGAAAGCGTTTGTTCGAACTGGTTTCTTGCATTGACAAAGAGGTTTCACATACGATTACAAAGGTGGTAAAAGCAGGTAAAATTCCTATTATTATTGGTGGTGGACATAACAACGCTTATGGTAATATCAAAGGGGTTGCTTTAGCAAAAGGAAAGCACATTAACGTGATTAACTTTGATGCGCATTCTGATTTTAGACCTTTGGAAGGTCGTCATAGTGGTAATGGGTTTTCGTACGCTTTTGAAGAGGGATTCTTGAAGAATTACTTTATCTTCGGACTACACGAAAGCTATACTTCTAAGACGATATTCACGGATATTAAGGCAAATGCAGACCGTGTGAAATACAATACGTATGAGCAAATTCGCGTTAGAAAAGAGAAATCTTTTGATACGGAATTGATTACTGCTCAGAAGCACATTGACTACAACTGCTATGGTATTGAAATTGACTTAGATGCTGTGCCAATGGTTGCAAGTAGTGCCATTACGCCTACTGGTTTTTCGGCTGAGCGATTGAGACAATTTATTCACTTCTTTGGAAAGTCGCGCAACGCAAGTTATTTACACATTTGTGAGGGTGCTCCTTCTTTAGATGCGGAACAAAACAGTCACTTGGTAGGTAAGCTAATTGCTTATTTGGTAACTGACTTTATGAAATCAAACATGGAAAGACTTTAATTGTGAATATACTATTAGTTGAGGATGACACGCGCATTAGCGATTTCATCGTAAAGGGTTTAGAGGAAAACGGAATGAGAGTTCAACTTGCACAGACTGGTGAGCAAGCAAGGGAACTTATCCTTAATTCTGAGTGGGATTTAATTTTGATGGACATCATGTTGCCCGGTATTGATGGTATTCAGTTGACTAAGATGATTCGCTTTAAGAAAAACTACACCCCTATTTTGATGTTGAGTGCATTGAGCGAAACATCGGATAAAATCTCTGCTTTAGACAGCGGTGCGGATGATTACTTAACTAAACCTTTTCACTTCAGCGAGTTGCTTTCTCGTATTAATGCCTTGACAAGACGTACAAAGTTCAACTACGAGAAAAGAGAACATGTTTATGTATGTCGCGATTTGAAGCTTGACCCTGAAAAACACTTGGTTATGCAAGGTGATAAACAGATAGACTTGTCGCCTCGTGAATATAAGCTATTGTTATTCTTATTGGAAAATAAAGATAAAGTAGTTTCAAGAATGCAGATTCTGGAACGCGTCTGGGGTATTCAATTTGATACCAACACCAATGTGGTCGATGTGTATATTTCGTATTTGAGAAATAAACTTGATGAAACACAAGGCAAACTAATTCACACGATTAAGGGAACAGGTTATATGCTACAAGAATAAATATGAATTTACGCAACCGCTTGACGCTTTATAGTACGATTACTTTTGGTATCGTGTTCTGTCTTGCCTCACTACTTATATTCATCGCCTATTACAAAAGGGCACAAGACAATATATTTAATGAGTTGGAGAACACGACACTCCTTTCTGCAATCTATTATTTAGAACAAGATGAGTTGCCCCAAAATGAACACTCCGTTATTCGCGACCAATTTAGAACCACCATTTTGAGTAAGAATGTGGCTGTAATCAATGCGAATAACGTGGTTGAGTTTGGTCAATTGGTCGATGACCCAAACATCACAAACAAGATATTAGACCTTGTTCGCCAAAAAGAAACCTTCTATTTCAAAAGTAATAACGAGTTTTATTACGGAATGTTTTACCCTGACAATCAAGGGGATTTTGTGGTATTTACTAAAGAAACAGGAACGGAATACGCCTCTCAAATTAAGAGCTTATTGCTAATATTGGGAATTGTTCTTTTGTTGGGATTATTGGCAATCTACATCTTGAGTCGCTATATATCTAATGTGGCGTACATGCCAATTAAAGATATTGTAAAACAAGTAAATACGGTAAACTACTCTAATTTAGAACAAGGGATTGAAGTACCTAAAACTGATGATGAGCTTGAGGAGCTTATCACTACTTACAACAAATTATTGGCGCGATTGTCTGAGAGTTTTCTTATTCAGAAGAATTTCATTAACTATGTTTCACACGAGTTTAAAACTCCACTTACCGCTATTAGTGGTAGCTTAGAGGTCTTTGCCCAAAAAGAACGCACACCTGAAGAATACAATCAGGTTACAAAAGAAGCCTTAGAAAACGTCTATAAAATAGAGGATATCTTATCTAATCTCCTATTGCTTTCTGGATTGAAAAATGCAGAACACCAATCACACCTAATACGCATTGATGAGTTGGTTTGGGATATTAATGAGGCTTTACAAAGTAAACTTGCGGAGTTTAAAACCCAATTGCACATAGATATTCAGGTTGCTGACTTCGCCCTTTTAGAGTTCAAAGGCAATGAAACGTTGATTCACTTGGCATTGTACAACATTATCGAAAACGCTATTAAGTATTCTAATAACAATCCGATAAGCATTTTGCTAAAGTCTGTTGATGGTCGTTTAAACCTTATACTGACTGACCATGGAAAAGGCATTGCTCCTGACGACTTAACATTTATCAAACAAACATTTTACCGCGGTAAGAATGTTGGGGATATTAAAGGAAGTGGTATTGGGTTATCTCTGGCTACGATTATCTTTGACCAACATAATATCGGATTTGATATTCAATCTACACTTCAAAAAGGAACAGTGATTACTTTATCGTTTTAAATCAATCTTCTGCTTACTTATTGTTTATTGTTTAGCCAACTATATTTTGTCGTAAATAATTACAATACAACTACTTACATATATTCAAAAATACTCCTTACAAAAACGACCTTTTTAAGGAATAACTATAAACAAGCTACATCTTTTATTATTTGCTGAATGTACTGAAGTGCAATTGCTAAAGTTGGAACATACGGAAAAAGCTCAAAATAGTGTAGTCCAATAGTTTCGGTCAGTAGTTAAAACCATAACCTCTCAATTACAAAATCAATGCTTTTGAAATCATACTCTTATTTCGAAGACACCTCCTATCCTCTATATACACTGGTTTTAAATCACTATCGTTTAAATAGACTCCGAACTATTCTTTCCTAACTTTTATGCACAACTGATAACCTTATTATTTAAATGACATAGCTATTCTATACCCGATGTTATTCACATGAATAATCTTGTTAATTCATTGAAAATAAATATTATATCAATTAAAACAAACGTTGTTATACTAAATTGTAAGACACATTTTATCTATCAAATAGCTTTGGGTACATATTACTTTCTACAATACGCAATGGGTCTTAGCTTTGTTTTCTAAAGCCATACTGCTCTAAGTACATATCTGCTAAAGTAATAGCTGTCATCGCCTCAACGATAGGTACAGCTCTTGGTAACACACAAGCGTCATGACGACCTTTTCCTTGTACGGTTACTACTTCATTAGCACTATTGATTGATTGCTGGTCTTTCATCAAGGTAGCTGTTGGTTTAAAAGCAATTCGGAAATAGATATCCATACCATTGCTGATTCCACCTACGATACCACCTGCATTGTTTGTTTGAGTTTTTCCATTAGGCAAGATAACATCGTTATGCTCACTACCACGCATGGTTGTTCCTGCAAAACCACGTCCGAACTCAACACCTTTTACAGCATTGATACCCAACATCGCTTTAGCTAATTCTGCATCTAAACGGTCAAAGACTGGTTCGCCTAAGCCTACGGGTACGTTCTGAACAACACATAAGATTGTCCCCCCAATTGAGTCACCGTCTTTTTTTACTGCCTTGATTAACTCCTCCATTTGGATAGCAATCGCAGGGTCAGCACAGCGCACTGGGTTTTGTTCAATCGTAGAAAAGTCTAACTCTTGGTAAGGTTTATTTACTGATATATCGCCAACTGAAGCAACATAAGCAGTAATTTTGATGGTAGATAATACTTGCTTTGCAATAGCTCCAGCTACTACTCTACAAGCAGTTTCACGGGCAGAGCTACGTCCTCCTCCGCGGTAATCTCTATGTCCGTACTTTTGGTCGTACACATAGTCTGCATGGCTTGGACGATAAACATCCTTGATATGTGCGTAATCCTGAGACTTGGAATTGGTGTTTTCAATGACAAATCCGATAGGTGTACCCGTCGTTTTCCCCTCAAAAATACCCGACATAAAGCGTACTTCATCAGCTTCTTTTCGCTGGGTTACAATCTTAGATTGCCCTGGTTTACGTCTATCTAACTCTGCTTGAATAGCAGGTAAGTCTAACGCTATTCCTGCTGGGCATCCGTCAATGATACCTCCTATTGCGTCTCCATGAGACTCTCCAAATGTTGTTACTCGAAAACGGTTACCAAATGTATTACCTGCCATGACTTGTAGTATTTACTACAAGTTTAC
>JASLGC010000116.1 GCA_030150335.1 Flavobacterium sp. | reverse complement strand
CATAAGAAGTTTGCTAATATCTTTGGATTAGGAGATGTAGCTGGATTGCCAACTGCAAAGACAGGGGCAGCAGTGCGTAAGCAAGTGCCTGTTGTGGTTGATAATATTTATAAGTTGATTCAAAATAAAGTAGCTGACAACAAGGGATACGAAGGGTATTCTTCTTGTCCGTTAGTAACGGGATATGGGAAAATGGTATTGGCAGAGTTCAACTACAAAAATGAGTTTATCCCTGACCCAAAATTAAAACAGATGCTTGTTTTCTCAAGTCATAAAGAACACTGGAGATTGTGGATGTTGAAGAAACATTTATTACCTTATTTGTATTGGGAGAAAATGATGAAAGGAGAACAAGTTTAGTCATATATAGAAAAAGCCACAATCAACATTGTGGCTTTTTTGTGTTATAAGGGAAGTATTATTCTTTTGTGTATTTGTTTTTAAGCACAAAGTCTGGGTGCTCTTGAAAGAAGTTGTCCCAGAAAGTTTTATTGTACGATGCTCTATCAAATCGAGTTTGGTCTTTTACTCTAAACTCGTAGGGAATTACCTCTACATTTTTATTTGTAAAATCGTATGTATAGGAGTCAGTTAAATTCACACTGCTTACTTTTTTATTTTCCTTGTAAGTATATTCATCGAATGAGCGATTAAAATAGCTATTAGCATAATATTTATTGTCATCTAATACTTTAGCAAAGGAAGTGATGTTTTCCTCTTTAGAGACAAGTTGTACTACATCTACGTATTTAGGGAAGCCTTTAAATCTTTTCGTTATTTCAGCTTCGTTTAGTGTTGTTTCCCAATTCTCGATAACTTTTACAATGGCAAAACTCTCTCTGTCAATGTACAGAATACCTGAGTATTTTGTAGGATAAGTCCTATTAGTATAAGTCCATTTATCACGCTCTGTTTCAAACGCAATAATGTATAAATCGTCTTCGTTTGCATCTTTAGAGTCAATGAAGTTAAATTTAAACTTCTTGTATTTTCGCTTGTGTAAGATATTAGCATAGCGAATAGGGTTTTCTCTAAATTGTAATATCTGAGAGGCGTATTTTAAGTTTTTATTAGTTTTACCATTCCAATTAATTTGTTCAACGCGTTGGTTTGTAACAAATAAAGAAGAATATCCTTCGTCGTAATCTTTGGTGATTAGTTCTAAATCTATTGTGTTTTTATCATTTACATTATATATTGTTCTGCTGTACCTCATAAAGTTATACGGACTATCAGGATGGTTTTTCGCTTTGTTTGCAATTGCAGCTTTGATAATCTCTTTTGGACTTAATTGTTTTTTGATAACAATTTCAGCTAACTCCTCGTAGTCTGGCTCTACCAATTCTGTTTTTTGAAGATTGTAGAGTGAAACAATAAGAGGGGTGTATCCCATTGCTTGTACTTCAAAAGTAGCATTAGATTGACTACTTGGAGTAAATGGTAATTCGTAATAACCATTGTCATCTGTAACTCTATACAACTCGTGTTCTTTTAAAATTACGGTTGCATAGGCAAGAGGTTGATTAGTGTATTTATCCACTAATTGACCAATAAATTTATCTGAAACAAGAGCAACTTGGTCTGTACTTACCGTTTCAGATTCTGATTCCGTATTTTTTTGATTGTTTTTACCTCTATAGAAGTCTATTAGCGGGCTACTTACTTTTTGTATGAATAGGTAACCATCGTGAAACAAGTCAAGTCTTTCCGTAGAGAAATCAACATAATGTAACAATCGTGTTGGTTTGGGGTGACGCATTGCCTCTTGATTTGAGGATATAAACAAATTAGGAGTACCTACTTGAACTAATTCTCCTTCAAATGAATGAGTAGGGATAGGGGCCTCATGCCAAAGTTTTGTAGAGGAGTCAAATATAGAGTCGTTAGCATGTAATGTAGCTAAGCTATACACTTTGTCTTGTAACGCATTTTTCATGTGTTTTCCCATCGATACAAACTCTCGCGCATATACATTATCACTATTTGGATTGCTGTACATTACATGAACATTATCTCCCCATACCGCTATCTTTTCAGTAGGGTTTCTCTTGATATAGCTCAACAAGTTGTCAGCCATTTGTTTATCTCTGATGTTATATTCTTTCGTAGCAAAATCACTTGTTAGGATAGGTTCTTTGTTGGTGTTTGCATCTTGTGCTATTGCTAAAACTCCTTTGATAAATTGTTGCCAATGGTAAGTAGTGTCAGAATCAGGAAGAAGTTCTATTTGTTTTACAATGCGGTTCATTTCTTTGTTGAAGGCATTCGCTTTGATATCAGAGTTGTCATATTTAGCATTCTCTATTAATCCTTCCAATACAATACCTAAGTCGTCTTGGTCCAGTTTAATCGGTATTTTTTGTTGCTCACAAAAGTCAAAGAAGTCTTCTATGAATTGAGAAGAATTTATAATCTGAGAATCGAAGCCAATTACTTTTATATTGTTGTCTTCAATGTATTTTACAAGTCGCTGAAAAGCCTCATCTTGTCCCCAAACACCCCAAATAGCTTTATTGAATACATCAGCATCAAATCCCTGTTGATTCATTTTATAGATGTCATACATGGGAGATTCTATAGCAAAGGTATTGAAACCTAATTCTTGGTGTAAGTACTCAAATACTCTAATTTTTGCTTCGAATATAGTAGAATACGCATGCGTAAGTTCGCCGAGCATAACTACTTGCTTGTTTTGTAATTCGTCTTTTAAAAAAGACAAATCAGAAAGGTCATTGGATGCCGGTGGCAATAATGGTTTTGTTTGAAGCTCTTGTGCATTTGCTACGGTTAGCATAAAACAAGAGATAAGTGTCATAAATAATCTCATTATAGGTGATTTGTTGGTTGGTAATCGAATATATAACAAGTAAATATGTTCTTTATTGTATGCTAATGTTGCATTGAAAAAGATTCAAAGATAGTTTAAGGCATTCTTTAATATAGCTTTAGTTAGAACAACTCTCTGTTTAAATGCTTTAGTTCCTCCTCTGTAGGTTGGTTGTTGGAATCAATGAATTTGGCAAACTTTGGATGGTCGTCTAAGTAAATGAAGTCAAAAGCAAAACGGTCATTACCATATAATCCGCGGTGAATCATATTAGCAGAGAACACCAATAAATCACCTCTTTCAAGAGGGATTACTTTACCTCTTGATAAATTATCATTTGGTTTTCTTCCGTTTTGAGATAGTCTGGTATCTTGCTCTACTGCATGGTCCCACGTATTGTGTGAGCCGGGTATCAATTCTATACCTTGTTCAGACTTGAGGGGAACGCGAAAGTGAACTACATTGTCACTAACAATACTTTGTTGTTGTTCCTCAATCGTAGCTCCAGTGTATTGCACATCGCGGTGCCAATAGTTTGGTTGGTCTTTTTGAACAGGGTCAAAAAATAATTGGGTATTTAGAAAGCGTGCTTTGTGTGGAAAGATGAGTTCAATGATAGAAGCAATCTTCGGTTGAGAGACAAATTGAAATAAAGACAATTTGTCCTCTTTAGAAAGCACAGAACTCCCCGTTAAACTATGACTATTGATGAGTCCGTAGGTGTATGCCGTTTGCTGGTCAATTAACCATTGTGTGTGAAATTTAAGCAGAATATACTCAAGATGCACAAGTTCCTCTTCTGAGAAGAAATTAGGGGAGTATATGTATCCTGTAATGTCA
>JASLGC010000034.1 GCA_030150335.1 Flavobacterium sp. | reverse complement strand
GCTCCTCTTGTAAGACTGTATAGCGTTTTTTAAGCAATTACTTAACTTACAAGAGGAGCTTAATATATCAAGGGATGCCTATTTAGGCGTCCTTTTTTTGTATTAACTCGTACTTCACAAAGTAGTAGCAGTAAGTTAAGTAATTGCTTGAAAAACGCTATACAGGCTTACAGAAAGCAGATTATTATATGAAGGGATGTCTATTTAGGCGTCCTTTTTTGTATTAACTCGTACTTCACAACAGTAGTAGCAGTAAGTTAAGTAATTGCTTAAAAAACGCTATACAGGCTTACAGAAAGCAGATTATTATATGAAGGGATGCCTATTTAGGTGTCCTTTTTTTTGTATTTACTCGTACTTCACAAGAGTAGTAGCAGTAAGTTAAGTAATTGCTTAAAAAACGTGATACGGGCTTACAGAAAGCAGATTAATAACCTGAGTTCGATTAATATTTATATAAAAAAATCATTAGTGTCCGATAAAAATTATTATCTATAGAATTTTCAATCATATTTTGTTGATAATAAGTTTTATACTGTTTTTATTTCATACTAAACCTAAAGATAGGCTCTCAAAATAAAGAGAGTTGCTGTATCTTTCGATTTTCAATAATCCAATCTTGATCTGGGTTTTCTAAGAAATGTAATAGTTTAATGTAGTTAAGCAGATGAATCTTAAAAAAACTTACCAAGTTTGAGAAAGCCCAACTTCGTGTAAGCTTTTTCTTAATCACAGATATAAGTAAATTTACTAATAAAACACAGTATATCTGTATTTTAATAGCATTCTCATTATCTCCCAAAAAGTACTTTAATGGAAAATTCTGTTTAAGTTGTTTAAAGACAAGTTCTATTTGCCCTCTAAGTTTATATACGGCAACTATCATATCGGCTCTTATTTCGAAAAGATTAGTTATAAACTGGAACTCTCTCTTGTTCTTTCTATCATAGAACTTTATTTTGTGTAGTTCAAGCTTAGTTATACTATAGCTATCGTTCACATTAACTCTAATGATTTGGTCTTGCAACACACCACTATGTCGATATTCATGTATTTTATTAACTTCTATTATGTCATAGCATGCATTGTCTTCTATCCTTGTTACGAAGCCTGTTTGGCACTCTTAAAAATGTTTAAAAGCCTTGTAATCATTGTATCCTTTGTCAAAAACATAAATGGTATTATCATCATATTTAAGTTTCTTTAAAAAATTATGATCATGTGTTGCTGCTGAACTAAACTATGCCATATTCCCAAATTTTACATTAAATATTTTTATCGGACAACAATGTCTCTAAATATAAGTTTCAGTTCTGAACATGATTTTTAAAATTAGATACTCTGTTATGATTTGGGAATAGGGGGCGCAAATACTCATTCCGTTGAATCACATTGCAAATCTATCAACTCTGTAATAGAATTCTTTTCAATGTGATAATTTTGATAGTATATGATAGCATATGCTATATTTTGCTCATTTTTGACGATTTTGCTATATTTTGCCCACTTTTGATAATTTCATACCTCTTAAGTTGTTGATATTCAATAGTGTATTAATTTTATTTTTAGATTTGTTTTGGTCGCCTTCGGTAAACTCCAGTGTTTACTTGGGTTGAGGGGCTGTTTTCCGAACAAGAGCAAAACAAGAGCAAAACAAGTTTAAGTGGATTTGGGGGAACTTTAGGTGTTTTGCACAGAATGCGTTGTTTTTTATGAAATACCTGTGCACTTGCTTAAACATTAGGTTTTTAGCAAATATAGTCATAGGCATAATCACTGATTGCATCGACTCTACAAAACGATTATACGAAACAGTATTAGGAAATTCTTTAGTCAAATGTTACTGAATATAATAAATATAGAAATGTTTAAAACAACGAAAAACCACTTAAATGAAATAGAAGATAAATAGTAATTACTTCTGATTTATTCATTCGTGGTGGCCGCTTTTGAGGGGCTTCCTAAAAGAAAGGATTTAGTTGATTTTTCAAAATCTTTGCAGAACTCATCTACAATACAAAAAATATCACTTAATTAGTTTACGCAGTAAACAAACACATTGATAATAGTAGCAATGCTTGATTTATGGAGTATAAAACTTGGTCATTCGTTTTAATGTGGAAGAAAATAAAAAAGGCGCTAACTTAAAGTCAGCGCCTTTTGTCTAATTATTTCTTATTCTTTAAATTCTTTTCTAAGAACTGATCTTGTTCCCAAAGTAAGTGAAGAATGTTTTCTTTAGCTACATAACTGTGGCTTTCTTTAGGTAAGATAACCATTCTAACAGGAGCCCCCAATCCTTTTAAAGCTTGGAAGTAACGCTCTGTTTGTAATGTAAACGTTCCTGGGTTATTATCAGCCTCACCGTGTACTAATAACATTGGAGTCTTCATTTTTTCAGCATTCATAAACGGAGACATTGTGTTGTACACTTCCGGTACTTCCCAATAGTTTCTTTGCTCAGTTTGGAATCCAAATGGCGTAAGCGTTCTGTTGTAAGCACCACTACGCGCAATTCCAACTGCAAATAAATCTGAATACGTCAATAAGTTAGCTGTCATAAATGCACCATAAGAGTGTCCACCTACACCAACTCTTTTTCTGTCGATATATCCTAATTTGTCAACTGCATCAATAGCTGCTTTTCCGTTAGCTACTAATTGTTGTACATATGTGTCATTAGGCTCTTCCGTTCCTTCTCCTACAATTGGGAAAGAAGCGTCATCCAATACAGCATATCCTTTCGTTACCCAATAAACAAAAGATCCGTAATATGGGAATGTAAACTCATTCGGGTTATTAGTAACCTGTCCAGCACTATTTTTATCTTTAAACTCTCTTGGGTAAGCCCAGATTAATAAAGGCAACTTCTCATCCTTTTTCTTTCTGTCATATCCTTTTGGTAAGTATAAAGTACCAGAAAGTTCTAATCCATCCTCGCGCTTATAAGTAATCACTTCTTTGTAAACACCATTCAAACTTTCAAACGGATTTTTAAAATGCGTGATTGCCTTTAAGTCATTTTTCTTTTTAATGTTTCTGAAATAGTAATTAGGATATTCAGTAGCCGACTGAATAGATACTAATACTAAACCTTTTTTGATGTCTTCAATCGACTGAATAGACTCTTTTTTATCTGTATAGTTAGATTGATAAAGGCGTTTTGTTTTCAGTGATTTAATATCAAACTCATCAATGAAAGGGAATTGTCCTTTCGCTGTATATCCATCACCTATTAAGAACATTTTATTGTCGTCAATAGCCAATACGTATCTACCATATTCATTGCGTTTCAACTCAAAGCTACCTGGATCACTATAAACATCTTGAGAGTTTCTATCTTCTATTTTGATAGGATTTTCATTAGTCGTAGATGGGTTAATGATGAACGTTCTTGTATTTCTCGTGTCATACCATTGGTCTGAAACTAATGCAATCTCGTCATTACCCCAAGTAATTCCACCATAGCGCTGCGTAAGCTTCACTATTGACTTAGGAGTATCGTTAAAAGGAGCTTCCCAGTTAAACACTTCATCTCTGTATTCAACTTCTTTAGCAGGATCTCCACCATCTAAAGCTTCTACAAAGTTTAACGTAGCTGGTTTGTCAGCTCTCCATCCCATATTTCTTTTCCCTTCGCGAACAGCCATAAAACCTTTAGGCATTACTTCACTTAGTGGAATATCGTTAACCTCTTTTACTTCTTGTCCTTCTTTCGTGTACACCACCGATTTCATTGGGAAACGGTTCAATGTCACTAAGTAAGAGAACGGTTTTTGTAAAGTTGTAAGCATTAAGTACTCACCATCTGGTGAGAAAGAAGTACCAACATACAAGTCGCCTTTTTTGAAAAGAGTTTTGTTTCCTTTCAGGTCAATTTTATATAACTCAGAAGTAACTAATGTTTCGAAGTTAGCTTCATCTGTTTTGTTTTTCAATAAATCTTGATACGTTCTATTTTGAGAAACAACACCCTCACTAACAGAAACGATAGGTCCTGAAGGAATATTTTTAGATGTGTCAATTAAGTTTGGTCTATTCGCAGGTATTTGATTAATTAAGATGCTTTCGCCATCTCTAAACCACGTAATAGGGTTTCCAATATTTGCATTTAAGTTAGCAGCAGTTAACTTAGTAGCTTGAGCAGATTTTACATCA
>JASLGC010000025.1 GCA_030150335.1 Flavobacterium sp. | reverse complement strand
ATTCTTTCTTTTTCGTAGCTTTTATTTCAAAGGCATTTTCATTTCTATTAGATAAGTACCATGTAGAGTGACTGTTAATAGAAGAAGACCCCTCTTTTAATTTTAGTTTTAAAAAGGAGTTATATAAATTATTTATAAGTTGAAGTTTAAAATCTTCCTTAGACTCTAACAGAGGTGCTTTAGTAAAGCGTATTACTTCAAGTTTGTTTGTTTTTAAAGCATCCGATTTTTGCAAAGAAAGTTTATTTTGAAAAATAGGGTTATAGGAGTAAATATTTTGTGTTCTTTTTACTTTTGGAGTAGGAAGGAACTGTCCGAAATTCTTATGAATAGCGGTAACAGCTTTTGGGGGTTCTACATTTCCAGTAATAATAATAGTTGCTAGGTTAGTACTATACCATTTTTTGTAAAACTCTCTTAAGCGGTCATGGTCAATGTTTATAATATCTTGTTCTGTAGCTATTGGCAATCTGTTAGCATGCTTAGTTCCTTCTAATTTTTTTTTGGTAAAAGATGATTCTAATCCGTAGTCTCGGATTTCTTGGATTACAATTTTCTTTTCCTTGAGGATAGCTTCATCAGTAAGTGTTGATTTACCTAAGAAATTAGCTAATATAGTTAGTGCTAAATCTAATTGATCAGGTTGAAGAAGTGACAATTCATATACTGTGCGTTCATAAGTAGTATATGCATTAATATCTCTTCCAAACCTATAACCAAGTGCTTGCAATGTATCAACAGCCTGTCTGTTAGGAAAGTCTTCTGAACCATTAAAAATTAAATGTTCTAAGAAGTGAGCATAACCAATTTCCTCTTCTGTTTCTTGAAGGGAACCAATATTAAATACCAAACGATATTCTGTATTAGGTTGTTCGGTTTTATGTATTATATATTGTAAACCATTTTGTAAACTATCAATAATTTTATTATCAATAATTGGAAGTTCTTTAAAAAGACTTTGTGCCTTGCTTGTAAATGGACAAAGAGATAAGAATAAAGATGAAATTATAATTTTGTAATTATTCATTATTTGATTTTGTAGTCAATTATTAAGTTAATATATCCACCTGCTTCAGAGTGACCCATTATAAAATTGAAAGATATTTTGTCTTTAGAGAAATGTGCAGTAGACTCTGTCCAAGTATCATTTTCATATTCATCACTTTTTATATCTGTATTATTTATAATTGCTGCAGGATTTATATTTCCTCCATTCTCTATGTTTTCTATAGCAATAGGATTTTTTTCGTCAATCAATTTTTGAAGTCTTTCAAATGCACTATACTTGTATGTTAATGGTACAATGTTAATTTCATCTCCATAAAAATCTTCTCCTTTTCCGATATAAGAAATTTCTTTTGTATTTAGATCTATTTCAATATCGTTCAACATTACTTCAAATGTTTCTTTAGATTCTCGTGTAAGTCCAATTAACTCCATAATATTTTTATTTGCTGGAGGAGCATCAGGACTTTGATTATTCCAAAATACGAGATCATCAATTGTGAGGTCTCTGAATAATTGATATAAATAACTCTCCAATCCCATTGCATTAGAAACCATCTTTAAAATAGGTTTTTCTGCAGTAGCTTTTTCACTCAAAGTAAATGTAGTTATTCCACTAATTTGAATTGTTTTTTTATCATATATAGATTCTAAGTTTCCATCGCCAGGGAAGTGAATAGTTCCTGTCATCTCTACATCTCCAATAAGAGGAAATAAATCTAAGTCTTTACTTTTATAATGTTCAAGTAGATCAATTTGTTCCGGAGTTAATTCATCTGTTGGAGTGAGTGGTTGTAGTATTATTTCTATGTTTTTTTCTAGATTAAGAGAGCTATTGTTTTCTACAAGTAATAGGCTAATACTTGTAGTTTCTGTGATAAGCTTTCGCGAAGTGCTTTTAATCTTGATCTGTGCTTTTTTTTGCCCTGCTAATAATTCAATCACAGGACTTTCTATGTCAATAATTTTAGTATTGTCAACGATATTTCCTTGTAATTCAAATTTAAGTTTTAAAGGGGTATTTAATGCTTTTATCAGATGAAGGTCTATTGTTATTTCATCAGTACTATTGTCTTTTAAATAAACACTTGTTTGAGGGATTAGTACAATTTTGTTTTCACCAAGAAACTCACCAGATGCGTTATCTTCAGTAGCGCATGCAATTAGTGTAATCAAGGAGAGAAAGAAAATAGTAAAGAATTGTATATGTTTTTTTTGTAAGTATTTCATGTCTTATATCGTATTAGTCAACAATTGTCCACCCTGTATTTTGAGTAGCAGTGGGATTATGTCTTGTTTCAGAAGAAGGTAGTGGCCAAGTCCATCTAAAATCATTTGATTTAATTGTAGCAGATTTATTATCGGTATCAGGGACATATCTGACAATGTCTGTATTCCATCTTTTTAAGTCAAAGAAATTTATTTTTTCACCAATAAACTCTTTTTGTTTTTCAGTTTGTATAATTGTTTTTAAATCGCTTTGCGTGAGATTTTCTTCAATGAGATTTTCATTTAAATTTAAAAGGAAATCATTTATAAGTTTAGTTGCTTCAGTAGTTTTATTTTGTTCTACTAAGCTTTCAAGTAAAATAAAATAGGTTTCAGTACTTCTCGACATTACAATGGGTTTTTGTGTTTTGTCATTAGAGGTTGTTTTATATTTACCTAACAATTGTCTTTCTACGGCATCTGTACCTGAAGCTTTGAAGTTGTATAAATATTGCGATACATTATATCGTATATCATCCTTCTTGAATAAAAAAGATGAATTAATATAAAAGTAATCTCCTGCATTTTCTTGATAATACAAGTAGTGGTTTGGATTTTCATTAAAGTCATAGACCCAATAAACATTAGACGAAATGTTTGTTAGTTGATTATTCCATAGTTTACCATATTCTTTTTCGGAATTGATTAAAGTATAATTATCATTGAATAGATCCCTTGCGATTTTTTCTGCTTTCTTATAATCTTTTAAATACAATGCAATTTGTGCTTGTAGATTTTTAGCTCCTTTCTCAGTAATAAAATATCCTTTTTCCAAAGGATAATCTTTGACTAAAGTAAGTCCTTCTTCAAGGAATTTATTGATTTCTGCAATTGATTCCGCTTGTGATAAACGTTTATTGATTTCATAATTAATAGTGTTTTTAGGTAATATACCTAATGCATCGGGAGAATAACGCTCACTATAAATTTGTAATAAATCAAAGTATATATAAGCTTTTAATAATAAGGTGTTTCCTTTTATATATTGCCATTCAGTATCAGTTTTTTTAAAGTTGCTATCAGAAATTAAAATAGCATTTAGATGTACTAATGCATTATAATATTCTTCCCAAATATTGGCTGATATCTTAATTAATTCACGCTGATCCCAATTATACAATAATTGATAGTTTTTGTTGTAAACAATTTGATAATTAGGCTGTAAGTCTTCTGTTAATATGGTGAAATTAGCAGATGATGCTGGGATTTTTTTATAAGCTTGTGCTAAAACGCTCATTGCTTTTGAAGGAGTGTTGATTACGTTATCACCAGATATTTCGTCTTGTGATTTAATATCTAAACTACAAGCAGTAATTAAGCTGATGGTTATAAATAAAAGTATTTTTTTCATAATTAGAAAGTAGCGTTAAGAGAAAAAGTTAGTATTGGTTGTAATACATCGTTTAGGGATCCTTTATCTTTTTGTCTGCGATACGTATAAATGTTATCAGCTTGTAAGTTTACTTGTAAGGATTTGAAATAACGGTTAATAAAAGCACTCTGACTAATATTATATCCTAATTGAATATAATTTAATTTGATGTAGTCTGTTTTATAAACCGTTTTGGAAGTAGGATATTGATATAAATCATAAACAGAACTCGGTAGGTTTTTGACAGGATACATCTTGTCTTCATCGCCAATTTCAAACCACATATTATCAAGTTGTCCCTTGATAGCATTTTTATTTGCATTTGTGTTATCTCTAATATAGGATTTACTATAAGTTGCTTTTCCTCCAGCACTATAATTTATATTTACTGTAAGTGACCAATTACGATAATTAAAGTAGTTATTGAAAAAGCCACTATAAGGTGCAATTGAATATCCTAATTTGTTAAAGTAATTAGGAGATACGCTATTATTAAAGTCAATTATCTTACCATCATTATCTATGTATTGTGGTAATCCATTAATAGGGTAAATACCGTTGTCTTGTAAACCATAAATGATACCTAAAGGCTTACCAACTTCATATTCAGGGATAACAGATTCATCTGATAAGTAGATTTTATCAGTACCATAGAGTTTTTTTACTTTATTAGCATTATATGACATGGATATTGATGAGTTCCATTTAAAATCAGTGGTACGTATTATATCGCCATTAAGCATTAATTCAATTCCTTTGTTTTCTAACTCTCCAATGTTTTTTGTAAGTGTTTTGAAGCCATTACTACTTGCGATAGGAACTGCAACAATTGCCTCTTTTGTTAATTCATTATATAATGTTACCATTAAATTGAATCTATTAATAAAACCAAAATCAATTGTGTAATTTGTTGAATATGTTTGTTGAGGACGTAAATCTTTATTCGGTAATGCTAGAAGCTGTAATATTCTATTCTCTCCATAAAAATCGTTTGAATTACTATAAGTACTTGTAATATCTCTAGGTGAGATTCCAACCATACTTGCTGTATAGCCAAGAGAAGCTTTTAATTTAAGCGAAGTCAAAATGTTTTGTTTCTTAAAAAAGTCATATTCAGAAGGGGACCATCCAATGCCAGTAGACCAAGCATTGTTCCATCTGTTATTACTTGGTAAAAGAGAAGAACCATCTTTTTTTATACTTGCATATACATCATACCTATTTTGAAAAGTATATCCCAATGCAGCACCGAATCCTAATTGAGCATTTTTGAGCTTGCTTCCAAAGTTGTTAGGGGCATAGCTTCCAGTTAATGCATTGTTGATACCTGAGATGCTATTGATGTCATCCGCAATGCCATAACCTGATGCTGAAAGTGATTTAATATTTGATAAATAGTAGTCTGAGTTTATTCCTACA
>JASLGC010000280.1 GCA_030150335.1 Flavobacterium sp. | reverse complement strand
GTCTCCTTCTGAATATATAGACGAGCAATTAAAGTTGAACAACAGATAACAACAAGTATTACCTGGAATTCTAAAGCCAAGAATTCCGAACAACAACAAAAATCACATCATTTAGCCAATGGATGTGATTTTTTTTTACTTTAAACTTTCCTATAGGGTTTATTATTAATGGATTAGCTGTTGGTGCTGCTTGTAAACAAGTGTGAAAGTTGCGTGTATTCTATATAACTCAATAGTTTTCAAAGAAATCGCCCCTTTTCTTTTTGTTATTTGATTTGATTACGAGTAATAGGTCGTATAAGCGACTTATGCTTTGTTGTGAAATGTATTGAGTACGTTTTTATTGTGAATTAATGTGTTTCGTGTGGATAGACAAGGCCTATTTACTATTTTTTCATAAGGATGTACAAAGTTAAGGGTGGCTTATAGCGTATGGACGGTTTAAAATGTTGATTTTGAAGTGCTTTTATGGCCTTTGTTTAAAGTGCTATTGTTGTGATATGGTTAATAGTATTGCAGTATAGTCGGATTTTATCTGTTTTAAGGTTAGGGGATTTGTAGTTATAAGTATTTCAATCAATTTATATTGTATTTAATGTTGAATACTGGGGGGAGAGTGTGTCTTTATGAATATAAAATTTGTTTTTAATCAGTTGTATTTCAGTATGTGGTTTTGTTTTGTGAACTATTTTTTCTTCATTTTTTATTACTGAATTCTTGTTACTCGATGTTTAGGTGTTTTATTTATAATAAAAAGTGAATTTTTTATTACTTAGAACTTGGTTTTTCATCACTTTTATTGGTCTTTTTATCATTGGATAAACGTTTTTTCTTACACCTAAGCATTTTTTTTTGATGCTTTTTCTTAGTTAGTAGTTAAGGGTATAAAATCTTTTAAATTAATGCTTTTTCAGAGGGTATTTTCTACAAAAGTTCGCGCAAAGATGTTGCCTTAGAAGCGCTGTAATCAATTTTTAGTCTATAGTAGGCATGGGATTGTAAAGTGTTGATTTCTAATGTGCTGTTTTATAGTTTGATGCGTGTTTCAATTTCTTGGGAGGTATGACGTACTAAGAAAACGCAACCATTTACAGGTTAATTATCAAGATTTTTGTGTTGTTAAATCAGGGGTGCATAAAGTGATGTGAACCAGGTTAAATACAACGAAAAAAATAGTTTAAAATATGAAAAGAAAATTATTTACAAAAGTGTTGCTAACATTAGCCTTGTTTTTTGGGTTAAGTGGAATAGCCAATGCGCAAGATTTGAAAAGAGATTCTCCAGAGATTGTAAAATTAGCTAAAGAGGATTTGAGGGTTTTTAGTAATTCGATTAGTTTGAGTGCTGAGCAAAATGATAAAATATTAGAGGTTTTTTTGGATAAGAATTTCACGTTTTGTAATCAAAATAATTTGAGTGTTGGAAGAAAAAATTTAATAATTGATAATTATTTATTTAGGATTAATCTAATACTCTCAAAGAGTGATAATAGTAATGAAGCTCTATTAAGCGATAGTGTTCTTTTGAAGAAAGTTGAATTATTAAAAGCGGCTGAAAATAAATTAATAGTAAAGTAATGAGGTTATTTTTTAATTTTTTATTAATTGTCGGGTTCGTTTGTACTTCTTACGGACAAAATGTGACAATCGAAAAAGCAAAGATCGATAATGCATATCCAGATAAAGATCAAATTTTAGCTGCTTTAAATGGTGGGGGATTAAAGTTATCTGATGGGAAATTAGAAGCGGGAGTTGTAGATGGTCACTATGGTCATTCTGGATCGTATCCATTAGGTGAACATGGTTCGCAAGTAGTTATATTTTCTGATGGATTGAAAGCTGGATTTGGTATGGATACAGGTGTTTTGTTTTCAACAGGTAATGCCATTACGGATTTAAGTAGCAAAAATGTTAGCGGAGGAGTAGGTCATACTTTTTATAAGAACTCATATGATGGAGGAGAAGTAACAGATGCTGATCTAATGGGAATCTATTCAACTGCTGTTAACGATGTTGTTATATATACTTTTAAGGTCAAATTAAATGATAATATGAATTCCTTACGTGTTGCATTTCAATTTGGGTCCGAAGAGTACCCTGATTATGTTGCTACACCATACAATGATGCGTTTGGTTTTTTTGTTAAGGGACCGAATTTACCTGAAAACGGTGTTAATATGGCAGTTATCCCCAATAGCGGAGATGTGACAAGTGTTAATACAATTAATAATGGTTTTAAAGGTGTTAATTCAGCCACGTATCCTGCGGAGTATGTTAGTATTAACTCTCCTTTTTATTTAAATAATGGGCATACTGATGAGTATGATGGTTATACAGGTACTCTGCGTCAAAATGGAAACGATAGAGAGGACTTGAAGAATATTTTTATTGAATATAATGGTTTGACTAAGTTGTTAACTTATGATTTAGTAGGCTTAGAACCTGGAGGGGTTTATGATTTTAAAATTGCTATTGCAGATTCTGGAGATCCTGGATATGATTCTGGTGTGATGATTCATAAAATACAAGGTACGACAGGTGCAGATTTAGTGATTTCGAAAGAAGTTGATAATATGAAACCTAATGTTGGAGATGTAATTGAGTTTACATTAACAGGTAGTAATATTGGACCTCATAAAGGGACAGAAGTTAAAGTAAATGATTTATTACCAAATGGGTATGATTTTATTTCAGCTGATGCAACTCGAGGGAACTATGATCCAGAAACAGGAGTGTGGACTATTGGATCTATTGAAAAAGTACACGACTTTGTGAAGTTGAAAGTTAAAGCAAGAGTGAAATCTTCTGGCAATTACACTAATACTGCTAAAATCAGTGGTAAAGAAGAAGATCCAGATCCTACAAATAACGAGGATGAAGTAACCCCTGATGTACAGAAACCTGCAGCTATTGGTTTAGTTAAAATAGGAGAAGTAGATGATACTGTGGATGGAACTCATGGTAACGGAATTATCAACTATACTTTTACAATTACAAATATTGGTAATGTTCCTTTAAAAGGTATTCGTTTAGTGGATACAAAATTACCAGTAGATACTGTATATAACTATTCAGGTGATACTAATAATAATAATTTATTAGATACAGATGAGATTTGGACAGCAACAGCTACTTATAATGTAACAGATGCTGATATAGAAGCTGAGAAAGTTGAAAACCGAGCTACTGTGTACGGGACATCTCCAAGAGATAAAGAAGTTTCGGCAAAGTCTAAAGATGAGCAAGGTTTTGATAATCCTACAATCACTCCAGTAGAAGGTGGTGGACCTTTAATGACTAACCCACACATTTATCACAAAGTACAATAATTTAATTAAGACGTTTAAGACACAAAAATATATCGTTATGAAAAAAAGATTACTTTCAGTTGCTTTCTTGATGGGAGCTATGGCAGCAAATGCACAGGTTGGTATTGGAGTTAAAGATCCAAATCCATCTGCTGAGTTAACAGTAAGTGCATCTAATAGAGGTTTGTTAATTCCGAATGTGAAATTGACAGATACTAAAGATGTAAAAACGATTTCAAAAGGAAACGTAGAAAGCCTTTTGGTTTTCAATATAGCTAAAGCAAATGACGTAACTCCAGGATACTACTATTGGCATATTGATAGATGGGCTCGCTTAACAGCGGATCAAGATATTCCTCAGATT
>JASLGC010000279.1 GCA_030150335.1 Flavobacterium sp. | reverse complement strand
CAGCTGGTTAGAGCGTCGGATTGTGGTTCCGAAGGTCGTGGGTTCGAAACCCATTAATCACCCTAACTCTTTAAAGTAAACATATTATACACGGTGGTTATAGCTCAGCTGGTTAGAGCGTCGGATTGTGGTTCCGAAGGTCGTGGGTTCGAAACCCATTAATCACCCTACCAAAGGATATCTATTTGTAGATATCCTTTTTTTGTTTGTATTCTTTCCTATTTTATTCTCTACGGTTGCTTAGACTGCTTGAGTTTCCAAACTTCAAATATGACTAATATATTTTTTTGAATCAATTAACTATGTTTTGATTTATGTCATAAATTCTTATCTGTTCTTTTAAATAATTTTAACTGATTACAAAAACGCAATTATTATGTCTGCATTGAATCAGATTATTTTAAGAGACCTTAAATCAATTGATATCTACGCTTTAGTGCGCAATGCTAATAATCTGAAGATATGGAAGAATATGAAGGATTCATTTCCTTACCCATATACATTAGAAGATGCTGCTGCCTTAGTAAGATACGTTCATGAGAATAGTATAAAAGTAGTAAAGGCTATTGAGTTTAATGGTGATTTAGTAGGTATTATCAGTTTACACATTGAGGATGATGTATTTCGCTATAATGCAGAAATAGGTTATTGGTTAGGAGAGCGCTATTGGGGAAAGGGAATTGGAAAGAAAGCAGTAGAGTTAATGACTGCTTTTGGGTTTGAAGAACTTAAACTAAATAGAATCTACGCTCAAGTATTTGAAAACAATATTGGTTCTATGATAATTTTAGAAAAAAATGGTTACCAGAAAGAAGGAGTATTAAGACAAGCTATTTTTAAAGATGGAGAGTTTTTAAGTAACATCATCTATGGTAAGTTGAGATTAATCCTTTAACAGGTCTTTATTAGCTTAAATCGCTTTAAAATAACTCAGATTGTCACGATACAATTGTTGCTTTTAAAATAGTAAGAGTAAATACATTTCTTAAAAAGAGTTTTGTAATCCAAATGATTTTAAAGATTTAAAAATAGGTTGCAATGTTTAAAATAGATGAAATTGTTTTAAGGAAGGTTACACCACTTGATACACATGCATTGGTGTGTAATGCTAATAACAAAAAGATAGGGGACAATATGAGAGATTCATTCCCTTATCCTTATACGATTGAAGATGCAAAAAAGTTTATTGACCACATTAGTATTGACGAATCTCAAGTTACGATGGCAATTGATTACAAAGACAAACTGATAGGTACTATAAGTCTTGTTTTTCAAAACGACGTTTATCGAAAAAAAGCAGAAATAGGCTATTGGATAGGAGAGAAGTATTGGCTTAAAGGAGTAGGAACAATAGCTGTAGAATATATGACAAGGTATGGCTTTGATGTTTTAAAGCTACACAGGATTTATGCAGAAGTGTTTGAGAACAATATTGGTTCTATGATTGTACTTGAGAAAAATGGTTATAAAAGAGAAGGTGTTTTAAGGGATGATGTTTATAAAAACGGAAAGTATTTAGATACCATTGTTTATGGTAAACTAAATAAAGCCTTGTGATATCCTAATAATTGTGTAATAGCTTTTAAAATCAATCTATATGTTTTCATTTGCGTCTAACAAAAAAATAGCATACCCCATCCTTATTGTTTTAATAATATATGCAATAGGAATAGTTACTTATTACCTTGTTTGGTTTTTGGAAATGGAAGTATCAAGAAAATTATGGGGTTTATCGACTATTATCGTTGCATCTTATTATTTCATAGCGCGAAATGACATACAAATCAATAGAAGTTTACGTGTTTTTAAGTTTTATAAGAGAATTTTTTACTATGTCTATTTTTTAGCGATTCTATTTTTTGTGGTGAATTGTTATCAAGTAAGTTCAATAGATTATGACGATATAAGTAAAAATTACATTGAAAATTCGTATTTGTTTTTAGGAATTTATTTTCCGTTAGTATCAATTGCAGAAGAATTAATCTATAGAGGTTTTTTACAAACATACTTAGATACAAAACTATTTAGGACTTATTGGGGATTAAGTATTGGCAATTTAGTAGCAAGCGTGGTGATGACCATAGCTCACTTTTGTTATTTTTTTATTTTTCCAATATATAATAGCTATTTAGCTTTATTGGTTGTTTTTATAACTTCCATTATAATGGGAATTATTTATACCAAGACCGACCAAAACTTACTGGTGTGTACTCTTGTTCATTTATTACTTTCTTACGTTCACTTTAGTGTTTATTGTTTAGCTTATCTGTGATACCGAACGTAATATATAGTAATGAAATTAAGCTGGTAAGAAGGCTATTTAGCAAAAAAAACACTGTCTATCGACAGTGTTTTTGATTTATTTTAATATCAATACAAGTAATACCGTTAGTGCAATACACTTCAAGGATAGAAATGTAAATGATTGTAACTCAACTTTTCTATTGATTAATGTAGCTATAACAAGGGTTGGGAGTAAAAATAACCCAATCACCATTGGTATAAATAAATTATCGTAAATCCACTCAAATGGCGCTGAAGTATATGCTTCTACTACATATAGACTTCTCAATATCCACAAGATTAGATTGGCAAAACAGAGTAAGAATAGACTCACATCAATTGCCTTAATCCATTTCATTTTTAGTTTCATTGTTTTAATAATTGGGGACGTTCATTTGCGTTTAATATCTTCCAAGCTGTTGCAAAAGCAAGCTTAGTACGCTGAGTCAACATTCGCATATCTATTTTGTCAAATGTATCGCCAGGTAAATGGTAATCGGCATGCGTACCGTTAAAGTAGAACATAGCCGGAATATTGTGTTTTGCAAAGCTATAATGGTCCGAACGATAATATATCTGTTCTGGATGGTCTTCGGCATCGTATGTGTAGTCTAAATCAAGATTAACTGATTCTTTATTTGCTTGCTCAGACATCAAATGTAAATCTAAACTCAATTTATCTGCACCTACCACATATACATAGTCATCATTTCCCTTATAGTCTTTCCCTTGGCGACCAATCATATCAATATTAATATTGGCGATTGTATTTTTAAGAGGAATGATGGGATTCTCTACGTAGTATTTTGAACCATATAATCCAAATTCTTCTCCTGTAACATGTAAGAAAAGAACAGAGCGCTTTGGTTTAATACCTTGGTCTGCTAATGATTTAAAAACACGAGCTAATTCCATCACCGCTACTGTACCTGAGCCATTGTCATCAGCACCATTATAAATTTGGTTCATTAAAATTCCCAAGTGATCGTAATGAGCAGTAATTACCAGTACTTCATCTGGTTTTTCACTACCTTCAATAAATGCCCATATATTTTCACTGTCTTTCAACTTCATATATGCTTTTGACATAAAAGAAGCAGGCACTACCTGTGTATAACCATTTGCATCTTTAGGATAAGATATATTGTTTCGTTTATAGAAATTGACAATGTATTCTGTCGCTTTCTTTTGCCCAGCTTCTCCCGTACGACGTCCTTCAAAGTCATCAGAACTAAGCACTTTTAAGTTCTTAGATAGAGTATCTTGATTAATCATTTCCCAATAAGCAACATTGCTTTTAGGAGTTTCTAAGGTCTGCTGAGATGTTTTACAACTTGTAAATGATAAAGTTAGCCCTAAAATACCGAGTAAGACAACGCTTTTTCTCATATTGTGTTGATATAATGTTTTCGTAAAGATAGTCATATTGATAAATTGTGGCTTAGATTTTTGATTTATTACATTAGTGTTATCTTTGTTCAAATTGAAAAATCAATGAGTAAAGTTGTTTTTATTACCGGAGGTTCATCAGGAATCGGAAAATGTGTAGGAGAGTTTCTTACCTTGAAAGGATATAAGGTTTACGGAACGAGTAGAAACCCGGAGAGAGTAGCGGAAACGAAGTTCCCACTTGTAAAGTTAGATGTGCGTGACACAGCGAGTATTATCTCATCTGTAAATGAAGTTCTGGCGATTGAAGGACATATAGATGTTTTGATTAACAATGCAGGAGTGGGAATTACAGGAGCAATTGAGGAGATTCCGGCCGAGGAAATATTCAATAATTTTCAAACAAATGTTTTTGGACCAATAGAAGTAATCAAAGCAGTATTGCCTTCTATGCGCAAGAGAAAACAGGGGCTTATTATCAATGTTACTTCTATCGCAGGATATATGGGATTGCCATTTAGAGGGATTTATTCGTCTTCAAAAAGTGCGTTAGAAATCATTACAGAATCATTGAGAATGGAGCTAAAACCATTCAATATTGAAGTTACCAATGTGGCTCCAGGAGATTTTGCTACAAATATTGCTTCAGGTCGCTATCATGCGCCAGTGTTGGATAATTCAGATTATAAAGAAATTTATCAGATGTCTTTAGACATGATGGACGAGCATGTAGACGCAGGAAATAATCCTATTGAAATGGCACAAGCTATTTATAAAGTGATGAATACGCCAAAACCAAAGGTGCGTTATAAGGTAGGAGAGCCATTACAAAAGTTTTCATTGTTTTTAAAGAAAGTGTTGCCTGGTAAAACTTATGAGAAATTATTAATGAAGCATTACAAGATCAAAGGATAAAAAATGTCAAGTAAAATGGACATTTAGCAATATTTAATTGTACTTTTGACCTACAACATTACATAATATAATAATATATCATTATGAAGTTTTTTATTGACACGGCTAATTTAGATCAGATTAAAGAGGCTGAAGCACTGGGTGTGTTAGATGGAGTTACCACTAACCCTTCTTTAATGGCTAAAGAAGGTATCACAGGAGCAGAGAACATTTTAAATCATTACAAATCAATCTGTGAGATTGTAGATGGTGATGTAAGTGCAGAAGTTATTTCTGTAGATTACGAAGGAATGATTAGGGAAGGAGAACAGCTTGCTGCTTTGCATCCGCAAATTGTCGTTAAATTACCAATGACAAAAGAGGGGATTAAAGCATGTAAATACTTTTCTTCTAAAGGAATTAAGACAAACGTTACTTTAGTATTCTCAGCTGGGCAAGCTTTATTAGCTGCTAAAGCAGGGGCTACGTACGTTTCTCCATTTATCGGTAGATTAGATGATATCTCTACTGATGGATTAATTCTTATCCAAGAAATCCGCCAAATCTATGATAATTACGGATTTAATACGGAAATATTGGCAGCATCTGTACGCCACACTATGCACATCGTTAACTGTGCTAAAATTGGTGCTGATGTTATGACTGGACCGTTAAGTGCTATCTTAGGATTGTTAAAACATCCTTTGACTGACAACGGATTAGCTCAGTTTTTAGCTGATTACGCTAAAGGAAATAAATAAGAAGGAAATTCTTATACACATTACAAACTACAAACTATTAAAAGACAGCTTTCGGGCTGTCTTTTTTTTTGGTCATAATTGAGCTTATTTTAGTGAAATATCTTATAAATAGTTTTGAATTTACTCAATTCAGAAGTTCATAAAATGGACTCTTGAAAAGTGTTTTTAGCCTGTATATTCAGTGTTTTAGCATAAAAAATAAGGTGTATTCATTATGTTTTGTTTTGGTAGGCTGTTGCTCTTGTTCGGAAAACACCCCCTCAACCCAAGTAAACACTGGAGTCTTCCGAAGGCGACCAAAACAAATCAAAAAATAATTTACTTATATTGTTGGTAATCAATCATTTGAAATTCGTAAAATTATCAAAAGTGAGCATTAGCTATCAAAATCGTCAAAAGTGAGCAAAATATAGCAAATGATATCAAAATTATCACTCTTAAAAATTAACAAGAAACAAAAGGGTATGTTTGTAATGTATTACTACAAAAGCTTATTAGCTGTTTAGATTATGAGTTAATCGCTTTATGTCTTGAGTATAGACGTGATTAGGTAAATGTAATAAAGCAAGGTAAATTTGAAAACTCTACTTTTCACTATTTTATCATTTATTAACATCAGGTTTTCCTTAAAAATTAGTAATTTGAAACATTGAATTAAAAAGTAAAATACAGCATGGAATTATTACTTACAGAAATAAAAAATAACGTTGGAATTATAACGCTTAACTCTGAGAGATCTTTAAATTCTCTTAATCTACCTATGGCTACAGCACTTACAGATGTATTGGAAGAGTGGAAAGCAAATGAGAATATAGTTTGTGTATTTTTACAAGGAGCAGGAGAAAAGGCTTTTTGTGCGGGTGGAGATGTACGCCAGATGCATGATGCAATCGTAGAACAACGAAAAATAGACGCTACAAAAGTTCCTCAGAAATGCTTAGATTTCTTTACAAAAGAATATCAGCTTGATTACGATATCCACATGTATCCAAAGCCTATTGTAGTTTGGGGAAGTGGAATTGTAATGGGAGGCGGTATGGGCTTGTTAGTAGGTGCTTCTCATCGAATCGTAACAGAGAAAAGTAAATTAGCCATGCCGGAGGTAACGATAGGTTTATATCCAGATGTTGGTGCTACATATTTCTTAAATCGCATGCCTTCTGCCTATGGAGTTTATCTTGGGGTAACAGGTACGCGTTTAGATGGTGCTGACGCATTATTTTTAGACTTAGCAGATTATTATATTCCTTCAACAGAAAAAGAAACTATAATTGAAGCTTTAGTCAATGCTGATTGGACTCAAGACCACCAAACTACTATTTCATCAATTTTAGATACTATTGCTGAAAAAACAATTGTTCCAATGTCACAAGCAAAAGAACATCAGGCTTTTATTAAGGAATTTGAATCTGCAAAAACGATTCAAGAGTTTAGAAATACCTTGTTGAGTTATGAAGGAAAAGATGAGTGGATTGAAGGTGGGCTTAAAACCTTTACAGCAGGATCACCAAGTTCAGCACATGTGATTTTTAGACAAATACATTCTAATAAAAACATATCTTTAGCTGATGTATTCCGTTCGGAATTAAATATGTCAAGTCAATGTTCTATACATCCTGATTTTGCAGAGGGGGTAAGAGCATTATTAATTGACAAAGATCAGTCTCCAAAATGGCAACCAGCTACTTTTGAAGAAGTTACTCCGGAATGGGTGGATAGTTATTTCACTCCATTGTGGACCAAAGATACACACCCTCTAAAACATTTGGTGTAATTAGAATTTATATTCTAATTTGAAAGACAGGTAAGCGAGTAGGTTTACCTGTTTTTTTATGTCTATTTTTTGGTAGCATTTATACTTTTAAAAAAAATAGCTTATAAAAAAAGCCAGAGAATTAACTCTGGCTTTAGCACTAATTATATTACAGTCTATTTTTTAACCAATGGCACTAACCAACGTACTCCACATATAACTTGGTGTTGGTGTGAATCGCTTAAGTTGCTTAAATTCTTATCAAAGTTTGTATTTTGGTAATTATAAGAAGCAAAAAGTCTGATGTCTTTAAATAAAGGTTCTGAGAAAGGGTAGTATTCAACGGCACCTTGTACACCTACTACAGAGTAAGCATTTCCGTTGTCTAAGTCATTTCTCTTGCTATATGTTCCTTTAACGTAAGGAACTACCTTATCTATTCTATATTTTAAGCTCAATACCGAAGCATTGTCTTTGATATAAGTATTTCCTAAATCATTATCTAAATTAAGAAGCGAACTATAATCTAAATTTCTATAACCAAACATCCAGTCAGCCTCAATCTCTAAATTGTCGATTTCTATTCTGTGACCCAGCGTTACCCAACTATAATATTTAGAAGCATTGTGTTGAAGCAATCCGTATCCGTACCTGGTTTTTAGCTTACCATCAAATAAACTTCCTTGCCATGTACTCATGTAACCAAAAGCTTTATTTTTATAAGTTTCAGCTACAAATCCTTCACCTGGTGTAATAACTTGAAGAGTGAATTTACTCTTAGGAGTGTAGTAACTAACGCTTGCACCATTACTATATACTTCAATGTCTGGGTATACAAGAGAGTACATATATAGTTCACCACCATTATAATCAATTTCAAAAGTTCCCCAACCAGTCATTAATCTACCTGCAGCAAAAGACCACTTATCATTAGGAAAATACTCTAAAACAGCAAATTCTAATGGGTTGTCATTATTGTTTTTCAAACTATAACGCATAGAGAATTCTACCTTGTTTAAGAACTTAGTAGTAAGGTACATTCTCGTTTGATTTATTTCAAAATCGCTATTCTGAGTACTTTGTCCATTAAATGTAGTATTGAAGTCATATCTACTATCTAAATATAAATTAAAGTAGTTTACGACATCTTTATTTCCATTAATCGTAAATAACGAAGTCTGTTCAGGTTTTTTTATGCTATCTGTCTGACTGTAAAGCGTTGTGCTTAATGCAAACAATAAGAAAAGTGGTATTTTTTTAGTAAACATATCAATTATTTATTTGCTAAGGTACTTTTTTTTATAATATTTTCATAAAAAAATGCATTAATAATCTTTCATTTTGTTCCTAAAATAGGAATTTATGTGTTTTATCGTATCTAAACGTATTAATTTGATGCAATATTTGAATATCCGATACTATTATTAAATTGACTTTTTTTCGATGATTTCAAGATAATTTTGAGAAAAGTACTTTTGTGGCATAGCAAATTTAGTACCAAAAAATGTATTTGTTTTAGCAAATTAAGAAACTTTAAGTTTTTTAAACCTAATGCTTTCGTACTCATGGTCATAGTAAACCTACCAGTGGTCAAAAAAAATTTACTATTCGTTTAAAGAACCATTTTTTTGCATCAAAAATTAAACATTATGCGAATTTTTAAGTTCATTATTTTATTAATATGCCTTTATGGTGTAAACGTCCACGCTCAAAAAGGAATCCAAGGTCAATTAAAAATGGACTATGTACCTGCTTCAAATTATATAAGGCCAATAGATAGTTTGAAAACAGATTCTAAAAGTGATTTTAAACGAATAGACTTAGGTATTGAGATTCCTTTGTCAATGAAGATGGATCACAGAGGAAAACCGCGTACATGGAGTGTATTAATGCAAGGAGCCTATGCAAGCATGGAAAACAAGAACTATGAAGAAGAACTATTTCCTACAGAGCTTCTAAATACACAAGTGGGAATAAAACACTTTCGTTCTATAAGTGAGTCTTGGTCTATTATGGCAATGGCCTCGGTGGGTGTTTATACTGATTTGGTCAAAGTTGACAAAGAAGCAATATTAGCACAAGGTGGAGTTTTCTTTATCAAGCATTTTAATCCACGTTTAGCTCTTGGAGTAGGACCAGTGCTAACAAATAGCTTTGGAGCACCAATGGTGTTACCAGGAATCTATTTTAGTTGGGAGACACTTGGTTTCTTTAAATTGAGAATTGCTTTTCCAGAGGGAATGGAGTTAGCTTATAGTTTTACAGAAAGCTTTGACCTTAAATTAGCTGTTGACTTAACAGGAATGACCGCTGTAAGTAAAGCTAATGACAAAATGATGCTATTGGGGTATCAACAAATAACTGCGGGATTGCGCCCTGAATTGAAATTATCCAACAAGCTTTCACTGTCCTTTACAATGGGATCAACGTTAGGTCGTTCGTTTCAATTTAACGAAAGGAAAATAAAAAGTATATTTAAAACAAGAGATGTAGCTGATCCTAAGTTTTCAACTACATTCTATGGTGCATTTGCTCTTAAATGGAAGTTATAATTATCTACTAAGCAACTTGGTAAAGACTACCTCTTTTAACAATGCCTCTTTACGCATTCTTGAAATAGGTAGTTCTTTACCATTTATAAACAGTCTTGTTCCAGAAATAGAGTCGATATGATTGATATTAACTAAATAAGATTTGTGTATTCTAAAGAAGTTATCTTGTGGTAATAATTCTTCGATAGTAGTCATTGTTTGATGAATAACAATTGATTTATCTGTGAAATGTAGTTTAAGATAATTCTGCATTCCTTCAATATATTGCAGTGTTGTCCAATTTATCTTAATAAAACTATCATCTTGACGAACAAAAAGGAAAGGATCATTAATTGGTGTATTTGATCGTTCGGCTTTAAGCGTGAATAATTGTTTCGCTTTTAATGCAGCCTGATAAAAACGCTTAAAGTCAATTGGCTTTAATAAATAATCTACTACATCAAATCTGTAACCTTCCAAAGCGTGCTCTGAATAAGCTGTAGTAAAAATAACCAAAGGTGGATTTGAAATAGTTTCTAAAAACTCAATACCAGAAAGGTAAGGCATATTTATATCCAAGAATATTAAGTCAAAAGACTCCTCTTCTATAAGTTCAATGGCCTCAATTGCAGAAGCACAAGATTTAGTTGCTTCTAAGAAGTCTACTCTCGAAATAAAATCTACAATAGCCCCTCTTGCCAGTGGTTCATCATCTATTACTAAGCATTTTAAAAGTATATCTTTTTGATTCATTTTAATCTATAAGTTAATTGTTAGAAGTGAGTTGTAATCCTGCTCGGTCTGTGAAATGACAAGAGAGTGCTGATTCGGATAAATCATTTTTAAGCGTTCTTGAACATTAGCAAGACCTATGCCGCTACTACCTTTACTTGGCAAATTATATTTAGTACTATAAGAGTTTTTGATATTTAGAGTAAGGATTCCATTTTCTTCCTTGCACAGAATATTAATATAGCCAATAGAATGTGGTAATCTTGAAACATGTTTGAAAGCATTTTCTATTAATGGAACTAATAACAAAGGCGCGATTTGCTGTTGTCCATTTCCAATTGCCCATTGACAGTCAACTTTCAACTCATCACCCCAGCGTATTTGCTCTATTGCTACAAGATCTTGTAAGTATTTTATTTCGCGATTTAGAAAAACCACTTTATGATTACATTCATACAATTGATAACGCAAAATATCGGAGAATTTAATTAATAGGGTTGAAGCCAATTCTACATTACTCTGCATCAATATATGAATGTGGTTCAATACATTAAACATTAAATGTGGGTTTATCTGGTCTTGTAATAGCTTTAATTGTGCTTCTAAATGCTCCTTTTTCAGTTTAGTGTGGTCTTTGTCTATCTGATTGTGCTCTTGGTAGAATCGGATTCCACAAGTTGTAGTTAAAACAGCTATTGCAGAAGGAATTGCACTGTAATATTGAACTACAAAGAAACGATACGGATCGTTAATATACTCTTTTCGAATAGAGTGTAATTCATTAGAAGCATTTGGAAATAAGGTAAATACCAATGCTAAAGCAAGGGAAAGTAGTAATACACAAAGTAAACTTTGAATACCAAATCTTTTCATATTACGACTTTTTAATGCTCTCGGTAATAAGATGTCACTTAAATAATGTGATACAACAATGAATACACTTATCAGTAATAAGTTTGGTAAAATAGGAGGTAGTGGTGCCCCTGGTCGAATGTCTTGTGCCCAAACAGATAGGGATAAAATAATCCAAAATAGAATTATAAAAACGTGGTTTTTCTTTTTTATACTGAGTTTCATAGTTGCCTATTTTAATGAGATAAAGCATAGTGAGCAATGTTCACTATGCTTTATTAATGATATTTTACAAGAAGAAGTATCCTACGCTTAAATTAAAATTGTGAGGTTTTGACTTAAAATCTTTGGAAATATTTTTCAAACCATATTCGTAAGCTAAATCAACATTTAGTTTCCATACCGAAAGACCTACACCTGTCTTTAAACTAAGATTAGATTGATTGATATTGCTTTTCATAGCTTCTAAGTTACTTTGGAAAGAAAGTTTTTTATCTAATGCATACGTATATTTTGCTCCTCCAAAGATATGAATTTCAGCAACTGATAGATTTAATAATTTGTAACCTAATACAACGGGAATATCAATTGTATTGACTTTTAGACTTTGGTCTCTAAAATCCTGTTGTTCTAAAGTAGTTTTATGTTGTGTATATAAAGCACCCGCTTGTACATAAAACTTTTGAAAGTCATACTGTGTCGTTACACCTATTGAATACCCCATTGCATTTTTAGTATTCATCCCTTTCAAGTTTGTTGTTAAAGAAGAGTAGTTAGCACCAGCTTTAACTCCAATGTGAAATGGTGATTGTGCAAATGATGGAATCGCATTGAACAATAG
>JASLGC010000277.1 GCA_030150335.1 Flavobacterium sp. | reverse complement strand
GCAAAAATGAAAAGTTCATTTGAATAAAAATTACAGCTAACATGTGTTACTGTTGTACAACTCCTTTTTTGACCTAAAATTAAGATATTCTACCATATTTTAAAAGGCTTAAAACAAGGTTTATTTTTAACGTGAGCTCGTGAAATTAACAAATATTTTAACTGTGATCAAAACTCTTTATAATTTATAAAAATATTTTTTTTTAAAAACCAATTCCATCAGAAAGACCATAATCTAATTTTAGATAGTTCTATTGTTGAATCATTAAAGCAGTTTTATTATTTTATAGATGTATTAAGTAAATGTGGGATATTTTTTGCTTATATAATAGATAGACTCAAAATATTGAGGAATTTACGGATTTCCATAATAGAGTTAGAAAAAGTTTTAATATGTTTGAAAACAATAATATTATTTAATCGTTTCACTATCAATATAAGTTTCTAATTAAGAAAAACTAATTATATAAGTATTGAATTTAAGAAAATATTTACACAGCTGTGGTTTTAAGAAATTACACTGTATTTTGTTTCAGGAAAAAATGTTAGATAGTTATCTGAATTAGTGAAAAACAAAATCTAAAAACATATCGCTTAGCAACAGTTTGGGAATATGGCAGATTTAGCGCTAAATTCAACGAAATTTATTCGATTGAAGTTTTGTACTTCTATTTTTGCCATTTTCGTCAATCTAAGATCATTAACATAATTTTTTACCAAACTTTCATGGAAATAGAACATAATTATTTTTCAAATCAGAATATACCTGAAGAAGATAGAAGAGATTGTGCTTTTCAAGCAGTTAATGCAATTCGTGAATCATTAACACTTGCGAAAAAATCAACTACATCTGTAACTTATGAATTTGCATTTAGTATCATTCATGATTTAAACCCACAACTTTATGATTCAATAATATCTTTACTAGTATCTAAAAATGAAAACGAAATTGTTAAGTATTATAAAGAAATGGCTGAAGCAGAAAGTTCAGAAGAAAATATTGTTGAACCATTAGATTTAATTCAAAAAGAGTTATCTAATTTAGAAAAAGTTTTAGAAAAGAAAACTGATAATAATACTTTTTTGAAAAAGAGAAAATTTGGACTCGTCGCCGCTAAAGAATATTTTACACCACGTAATCAATCAGAACATAAAAGTTTAAATCATGATTTTTATTTAAGAAGTAGGGATGATTATTTTGGTAAACCTTTGTATGAAAATGACCACTATAAAGATTATAAGATAAACAAAGACAAAGTATTAAGAATTAGATTACTTCACCCAGATAAAGATGAGGCTATATTAGGAGTTGATATGGTTTATGAACATTTTAATATGGAAAGTGAAAAAGTTCGCTTTGCACATATGCAATATAAATCATGGAATAATAATATTCTCTATGAATCCGCATCAAGTAATATGAGAGCGCAACTAATTAAGATGAAAGATCATTTATGTGATTCAAACTATTGTAAAGGTCCTGAGTCAAAAAATAGAAATGAATACAGATTCCCTTATTGTTCAGCTTTTTTAAGACCAACTGCTAAGCTTCAAAATAGCGATAGTAAGTTAATTACATCAGGATATCATGTACCTTTATGTCAAGCAATTTCTCTATTAGATTTAGAAGGCAAACTTACAAAAGAAACTATTCGAGATAAAAGTATTAAAGGTAATATTTTTGAAGATTTATTCATAAGTAATATTGCAGGGAGTCGTTGGATAACAATTGATGAATTAGAGAATTTTTATGAAGAAAAAGGAATCAATTCAAATTTAAATACTATCAGAATCCATGCTCAAGAAGTTGATACATTCAGTGAATATGACAAAGTTAGAAAAAGAGGAGTATAAACAAGATATTAGCAAAAGACGGGGGGATGCAAAAAAATGGAATTTTTCATCCTCTACAGGTTTATCTGATCACTAAAAAATCTTTACATAACTATGTAGACTTCCCTATTTTGCACTGAAAGAAAGACAAGATGATAAAATTAGAAAAATAAAGATTGAGAATATTCAAGCTATTTTAAAATCTGTTCAGAATATATTCGGCTATGTAAATGTCAATATACAAGAAATTGATACTGGAATATGTTTCATTGGAGAAATTGTAGAAATGGATTCAGAAACTGTCATATTAAAGAATATGGAACATATGCTTCTCTTGACAGAAAAATGTTGATGTTATCCTTAAATGAAATAACAAAGATTGAAGCTGGTAGTGAATATGAACAGAATTTATTTGAATTGTTTAATAAACAAATTAGGCATAAGATAGATTTTTCAAAATGACTGGTTAAGTTAAACTATTGAGCTTATTTCTTTTACTTCATTTTGGAGAAATTGAAAAATCAATTAATAAATGATTACATTTGGTTTTGAATCAAACAATTCCAATCATAGCATAAAACTTTCCGAATAAGGTGCTCACCCCAATTCAAAAAAGTGAACATCCCTATTTATAAAGCATACGGAATAAAAGAGGTAAACCCTCTTTCTCCGCAAAGAAAACCGATAACTTTCGTTATCGGTTTTTTTATTTTCTATAGCTGCTGATATTTTTACTTTTCATAGTAGCTATAGAAAATAAAAAACATCATAAGCTGCAAGCTTAATGATTCTAACGTTATCTGTCATTCTTAAATACGATCCGCAATATAATTTACTATATTTGAGAAAAAATAACCATTACATAATTATGACAGAAGAACAAAGGATAGAAATATTAAATAATGCAAAAGAATTTTTTCGAAACGAAATAGTTGAAAGTCATATTGAAGGAGCCTGTTACAGAGCTAGTAAGTTATCTGAGTATAACGTAAATCCATTTTTGTTTAAATATTTAGCAAATTTCTTAACAGGAAATGATAATGCAAAAAGCATAGCTAAAGCTTTAGTTTTACCTAGAATTCTCGGCTCGTCTATAACTACATCATTTGGAATGAAGGTTCAAAAGTTAATCGCAGAATTGTTTCAAGGATTTGGCTCAACTACATCTGGTATAGATATTGAATTTATAGATGCAATTGATGGTAGAAGAAAATATTGTCAATTAAAAGCTGGACCAAATACAATCAATCGTGATGATGTAACAACTGTAATTAACCACTTCAATGGAGTTAGAAATTTAGCAAGAACAAATAATTTAAATGTTGGAATAAATGATATGATTGTAGGTATTATTTATGGTGAAGATTCTGAATTAAGTTCACATTATAAAAAAATATCCGAATCATTCCCTGTTATAATTGGTAAAGAGTTTTGGTATCGTCTAACTGGAAAAGATGATTTTTATTTTGAGCTGATAGACGCCATAGGTGAAGTTGCTCTAGAAGTTGATGGAAGTCATATCGTTGAGGAAACTATTTCTAAACTTGCATTAGAAATTCAACAGAAATATTTTGATTAGATTAAGAAAGAAACCTAAGGTTTCTTTCTTAATCTATAGTAATTATTCAAAAATTTGATTATTGAATAGGCAACTTCTCGACCTAAATTAACAGGAACTGCATTTCCAATTTGCTTGTATTGTTGCGCCATGGGTCCAGCAAATTCCCAATCATCTGGAAATGTTTGTATTCTTGCGTATTCACGTATAGTAAATGGTCGTGTTTCATCCGGATGACACCTTTCTGTTTGTTTCTGAGCAGGACTACAAGTTAAAGTTAAACAAGGTTCATCCCATCCAATTCGTCTTGCCATTCCTGTTTTTCCTCCGCCTAAATAAAAGCTGGCTCCCATAAACTCTTTTTGAATTTCAATTGGTAAATCTCTCCAATAACCTTTTGGAGGTACTAAGTCTAAAACATCTTTCTTGCTTTCTGGATATTTTGCACCAGAAGATTTTGGGACATTAGTTTCAAATAACTCACCTTTTTTTAGCGCATCTTTGAGGGTGTATATTTTTTTATAAGGTTTTGGATATTCGTATTTTAAATTAATATCTTTTCTAACACCAACCAAAATTAATCGTTCTCTTTTTTGTGGCACTTTATAATTAATAGCTTTCAAAACTTCAACAGGTACTACATTATAACCTATCTCATTTAAAATAGAAATCATTCCTTTTAAGGTTTTCCCATTATCGTGACTCAAAAGTCCTTTTACATTTTCACCAATACAAATAGGCGGATTAACCTCTTTTACGACACGTGCAAATTCATAAAATAAAGTTCCTCTAGCATCTTCAAAACCTAATCTTTTACCTGCATAACTAAACGCTTGACAGGGAAATCCACCAGTGACTACATCAACTTTATTATAATATTCTGAAAAATTAAAGTTTTTAATATCACCTTCCAAAACATTCCAATTTGGACGATTTTTTCTTAGGGTTTCACAAGCGTGTTTATCAATTTCATTCAAAGCAATACACTTCAATCCTGCTTTTTCCATTCCCACAGCTAAACCTCCTGCGCCAGCAAATAATTCAAGTACTTTGTATTCATTTTCAGGTTCAACAAAATTAGAAATATCATCTAGAACATCTTTATTAAAAAAATCTGCAAACAAGGCTTCAACTTCTTGCTTTTTATAAACTCTATAGTTACTGATCGGCTCTCGAATCGCCGATAGTTTCCCTTCTTCGTCCCAACGGCGTAGTGTTTTTGTACTTTTATTAAGTAACTTCGCTGTTTCTGAAATAGTTAAATATTCACTCATAACCAAATTATACAACATTAGACATTGGTTACAAATTTAATGTAATAATATTTGATTTTCCAAAATATATTTGAAAAAAAATAATATAGATTTTATGTTTGATAATTTGTACTTCGAAGAGTTTCCAAACGCAAAACTAAACCCCCTAGAAGATAGTAACTTTACTTAATATTTGAGAGTTTTATTTCTTTTTACTCCACTCATTAAAAGATTTAGTTGTCTTGGGATTTTCGATGAAAAACTGATTTATATTTTCTAATTGATTGATTAATTTAGCTTTTTCATTAACTAGTATCTCGTACTCCTATTTTTCAATAGTATTCTTAACAGCCATATACATAGAAAAAACTGCTGTTATAATCAGAAACACATTCAAAATTATCAAGTACAACAACCTTTTAGAACTAACAGCCTTATGAACCTTTAAAATCTCTTCATTTTTTTTGTTACCGCTCGATGAAAGTCATTTTGTAATCATTGTCGTTGTTCTTTTTCTATCTGACGTAGCTCCGCAACATTTACTGTTACTTTGATATTGCTCAATTCTTTGATTGTATCTAAAAGAGCTTTATCGTTTGCTCCAACTATATGATTTTCTGAAGTAATAATTCAGTCATATCGGTCAAATTACGTTTATTTTTTACCATAGTTTATCTTTTTTGTGTCCTTCGTTTACGTTTTTCCTGTATTCCGATAAACAAAAAAATCCCCAACCAAGGGGGATTTTCAACACTCAAAACACCATACTATATCAATGCTTCATCTCACCAATAAATTAGCTTGTAGAAAAGTCCATTCCCCCTTCTTTCTTGAACAAGCTCACATCTGTTTTCACAATTTTCGATTGTCGTCATAATTTTTATCTTTTGTTATTAATAAATTTATTTCAAGGTGAATACTCCTAAGTAACTACTTGTACTTCTATTCCCTTCTTTTGAGGCCCCATTATTTCCTTTAAATTCCCACAGCGACCAAACATGAACCTCCTTCGTAATAAAATCAACAGGAAGTTGCAATACCCCTTTCTTTTCTTTCAGACAGAAAACACACTCATATTCAACAAGAATATGATCAACAGGACAATAAACAATCACACTCAAAAAAATATCATCTTGCCAGTAGTTTACCACCTTATCATTATATAGCCAACTCAATTCAATAATTCCCTGTTCACTATTTGAAACACTCGTTATTTTATAAGAAGTAAAAGTTCCTCGTGCAATAATAATCCTATCAACTGCAATTGAAGCCACAGTTCCATCAAAACCTAAATCCTCTTTTAGCAATAATGAAATAGCCTTTTGCATTGGCGTCTTTCCTTTTTTATTAAACCCATTATACTTTTTCAAAACTGCTGCAAAAGGTTTTAAAAAAAGAACTGCCGTTTTAAACTTGTTGCGATACAACATTTGCTTTTCAGAAGGAACCACATTGCTCTTTTGGGGAAGTGATCTCACAATAGTTTTTCCATTCAATTGATAATATACCTTATCCCCTACTTTTCCACTTATACATGATAAGGATCCACCTTGTACTCTTGCCATAATTTCATTTTTTTAGTTATTAATATTTTAGGTCGGCGGCACGCTTACATTTAGCCTATCTTCCTAACGAAGCACAGCCCAGTACCTCACTCACAAACAATCACATTAAACATCTCTTGCAACATTTTTCGAAAACCAATACCATATCTTTTTTCAATCTCAGAAGGAGACGACATTGTGGTAATATGTACTTTAGGATAATCCACATCAAAACGTTGCTCATAAAAATGCTCAATCACATTATATCCCACCTCACAATTATATCCAAAATGCTTAGCAGGAAGCTCCTTGCCAAGATTATCCAAACAAATCGGCTTAGAATTTGTACTCAAATAAGAATCCAACGCCTCAAAACCACGTTTTGAAAACTCCTGAGAAAGCACCCGACACGAAACAATGTCAAACTGTTTCTTGCGATAAAAAAAGGGTTTAGCAAGCTTCAACATCGCCGTTTTACCAACACCACTTTCCCCCATCAACAAAATACCTTTGCGCAAATCTAAATTTGTCTTTTCCAAAGACTCTTGGTCCTCAATCGCATAAATAAGCAACTGATACAAAACAGCTTTATGATACCTATTCAAAATAAAATGATTGCCATAAATTCGTTTCCCTTCTTGCAATATATACTCCATGCACTTTTTGTAATTATACGCCCTATGTCTATTTTCCAACGTGTAAGTATCCTCCAATTTTAAACTACATTTCTTCATCATATTTATTATTTTTTTTATTGTTTATTAATTCACTGTTTATTGTTTTATTATTGTGTCCCACTACTTGTCCACTGCTTGTACCATTACTCGGCTCAGTTCTTGTACCACTACTCGTATCGCTACTCGTCCCATTACTTGTCTCACTACCAGTACCACTTTTAGCACTATAAGAAGGTCCTTTTTCACTCATATTAAACAACTGAATTGTACTTAAACCATACTTAGACTGACTCGGTAAATAATTAATCCACCCCCATTTGTGCAAATCTTGCATCATTTTACTATAAGTAGTTTTACTTCCAATTTTGGTCATAACCATCATTTCATAGCGATTAATAACAAACTTCTCTGGAAATCGATTAGCATTCCACATTTGGAACAACCCGAAATACAAACTGACGTGTGTAGGCTTAGCCTCGTTATTCAGCCTTAATTCCTCAAACCAATGGTTTAAATGTTTTACATAATTCATAAAGAATTTTTTAATTGTTAGTAATAAAAACCTGTCACTTATTGACAAGACGAAATTAGAAAGGTGATTTATAAATACTTCGGTACTACGTTCGTTACTACTCTTTTAAAATAATCATTTTAACAAAAAACGTTGTTTAAATAATTAATAAATAGTATTATGTATTTTAATACTATAAAATATTAACGTTAATTAATTATTATATGGACAAAGAATTTAAACTATTCTTAAAAACTCAAAAAAACATCATGAACACTGTAAAAAACAATACAGAATATAATGACAAGTTTTTTGCAAAGGCTTATTATCAAATCAATAACCTTATCACAGAGCTAAATGTTTTTTTAGTGAATTATAATTTTGACAACCCTAAAAAAGAACAACTCTTTTTCAAAAATCAGATGACAAACCTGTATTCCGACTATTGGTGTTGCCTTGAATTATACCGACTATACATTCACAAACCCATGTGGTCAGAGCACTTTCAACAGTTTTTCATTGATTCAAGCAAAAAATACAAGAACTACAAAGCTGAATATGCCTTTGAATACGCCAAATACTGTAGTAATGCCTATCAAAAAGAGAGTGATATATACCTTAAAAGCACATGGATAACCTCAGAGCAAGCCGATATTCCCACTTTTATGGATAGCGCTCACAAACACCTGTATCCATCGTATATGATGTCGTTAGATAGGCTAATTACGTTTTTTGAACAAAAGGTAATCAGCACCTCAAATGTTCCTATTATCAGCTCAGACCTTACTTGGAACAAGAGCAAAGCAGACTTAGTTATCTTAGCCTATGCCCTAAAACTATCTGAGTGTTTTGGCAACAATACCGTTTCTAATCAGCGTATCATAACCACCTTGTGCAAGGTGTTTAACATCGAAATAAGCAACCCTCAAAAGATTATGACAGACGTGAAAAACCGAAAAAATCCTGAAGTAAATATCTTATCTGATTTGACCGCTAATTTTAGTACTTACATAGACAAAGATTTTAAAGACTTCAAAAAAAATAAAAGCCTTGGCGACTAACCAAAGCTTTTCAATCACTTGCGCCGTGAGAAATAGTTGTGAAACATCCACGATACAGTACAACTCACAATAGCGCCAATACAAGCGAGAATAGCCGTTCTCGCAATATCTCCCCAATACAAATTGGGAATTAACCCTAAGGTGGTACCCGTTAAGGTACCACAGGTTAGGGTATTGTTCCACTTAATCACCTGCCGATGTATTAGGTGGTTCTTCCGCTCTTGTTCTCTCCGTTACGGTTACTTGACTCACCGCAGAGGCGACTCCCCCTGCAACGGCCAAATACCCCGCCACGGTTACCAATCCAGCAGGCAAAGCTACTGGTGCGGCAAGAATACTTCCGCTTACCGCCAATAGGGTTAAACCTACTGTGCGCAATACTTTAAAAAACTTCGGTGTTGGTGCTTGTGCACGTTCGATAATTGGATTCATAACTGTCCTTTATTAATGGTTGATATACATTTTTGGCTGGTAGCTTTCTGAATTTTTAGCAATACCCGCTCTTTTACTATTGCCTCTTGTAGGGTGTGCAACAGTTTGCTCATGGCTATTTTTGAGCGATTGCCCCACCCTGGAGCCATCAACTCAGTCACTGGAGCAATGCAGCCTCTCAGGTCGCGTTGTGCATTGTTTGCAGGATGAATCAAGATGTAACTGCGATTAGGCACATCTACTAACTCAAAATGTTCTTTGAATCGCGGGCTATAACGCCTTCTCAATACGTACTCCCCTTCTGGAATACAAGAAATCGAACGTTGGTTTGCTGCCCATGGCAATTCAAGGGTCATGCAAAACGGACGACCGTTAATTTCTAATAAGCCGTGTGTGGCTTCGTCTAAGTAAATTCGGTGCAATACTACTTCCATAATTCTCTTTTGTTTTTAATTGATTAATAGCTCGTTGTAATCACAGGGCAAAGATTAAAAGAGAATGAAGGCTGAATTTGTGAAGTGATAATTTTGATAGCAAATGCTATATTTTGATAGTTCTAATGCCTAAAAAATGGACAAGAAGTGGACATGAATAAAGTGTCTGAAATATTTATATATATTGCTTACCGACAATATGTTAAATGCTAAAATCAAAAAATTATGACAAATCCAAAAAACAGATTATGCATCTACCCGAAAGACGTTATGGCAATTACAGGAAAGAGTTATTGTACTGCTTTAAGATTATTAAAAACAATCAAAAAAGCCTATAAGAAACCTAAAGATTCGATGTTAACTTACACTGAATTTTGCCAATATACCAACTTAGAAGAAGATGATGTTTTAGACATTTTAAAATAGGCGTTCCAACTGGAATGCCTATTTTTTTTGATGTATTCTACTTGCTCTTGTTTTGGTGTCGTTTTGCTCTTGTTCGCAAAACACCCCCTCAACCCAAGTAAACACTGGAGTTTACCGAAGGCGACCAAAACAAATCAAAAAATAAAACAAATACATTATTGATAATCAAATACTTACGTATTGACATTTTATCAAAAGTGAGCAAAATATTGCAAAATCGTCAAAAGTGAGCAAAATATAGCAAATGCTATCATTTACTATCAAAATTATCACATTGAAAAAAATGCGCTTGTCGAGTTTGTAGGTTTGCAATGTGATACAACGGAATGAGTAGCTACGATCCCAATTCACTAATCATTGTATAATATTTAATTTTAGAAATCATGGCAGAAATTGAAAAAGGAATTTTAGGTGGAGTTAGAGGAAAAGTTGGAACTGTAGTTGGTGCTATTTGGCGCGGTAAAAACATCATTCGAAGTGTTCCTAAAAAAAGTAGCAAACCTGCTACGGAAGCTCAGAAATTACAGCGCAACAGATTTAAACTTATCGCTAATTTCTTAGGTCCTCTGAACCAATTAACGGGACGCTATTTTGGAGAGTACCAGGGTGTGAAGTCAAGAACTAACTTGGCAATGTCTTACCAATTGTTAGAAACGGTGGTAGAACAAAATGGAACAATGGAAATTGACTTCTCTAAAGTGATTATCACGAAAGGGGTGTTGCCTTCTCCTGCGATTGCCTCGGTGTCTATTGAAAACAGTAAGCTGAACCTTACTTGGAACTCTGATGCTGGTATTGGACTGTCTAAGGCAGATGATCGCTTAATCGCTATTGTTTATTCAGGAGTGAACAAGATGTTTTTCGTAGTTGAAAATCAAGCCAC
>JASLGC010000202.1 GCA_030150335.1 Flavobacterium sp. | reverse complement strand
AGGGGGAGGAGGCCCTTGTTGGACTTGCAATCCCTGAAAAAATAAAGAAATTAATTATTATAAATAACACATTTTATTTTAGTTAAATTGGTATTTTTTTTATCATTTTTGTGTTTATTTTTCAATAAAAATATATTAATTTTACTTTAATTAATTTTGATATTTTAAATATCAAAAAAGTATTAGTAGGGTTATTCAGTTTGTTTTTATTAATATCATGTTCTTCTGATTCTGAAGTTCAATCAGAAATTAATGAAGATAAAGAGAATAAAAAATATTAGCAAATTATGATTTTAATGATATTGGAAAAGAAAATATAGAATAATAATAAATATTGTTTTGTGATGATTTTTAATAGATATATGATTTTATTTTATTTTATTTCCATGTTTTTTGTAGGATTCTATTTGTTAGAATACAATTTAATGTATTCTATATTATTTAGTTTTTTTTGTATTGCTATTTATCTAATAGGTAATTATACAATTAATAATGTTAGAGATAAGAAAAAAAAATAATTTTTTAGCATAAGTTTTTATTAAAAAAGCCCTTAAATAAATTCGAAGGCTTTTTAAAGACAAAAAAATAACGCTTATAAAGGAGTTTAAAAAACTCTTTATAGGCGTTATTTGCTTTTTGGTAGTAAATTCAAATGGCTTAAATCTACTTAAAAATCTTCTATACTCTGTTTTATTAGCAGACTTACTTTTTAGTGCTGTTTATCCACTATTTTGAGTATTCTTTTAATATTTACGGTAAAAATAGCCATAGCTCCTTGCATTTCCATACAAGAAAGACTGGATATCCAACCCCTTTATTTACAGATTGAGGTACCTCATACAATTCAAGATTGGTTATTTACTTTGTTTTGATAGGACAAAATTAATGTGAACACCTGCCTTACAGCCTAAACATATTACTGATTTTACTCTTGTAAAGCGGTCAACAACCTCCTTTCCTGCTCCCTCAGTTTAACGCTTAAAAAAAGGAGCCTTCACAATGGAAAGCTCCTATACAAAATATACTTAATTTATTACAACTTCTTGCGGTTGTCAAAAGAACGAGTATCAATCAATTTGTAATATGGGTCAATACCAACCTCTGTTGGTTCTTCATCCACTACAATTGTAAACTCATTTTCGATATCAGTAATCTTCACTTTCTTCAAGTAAAGCACCTTCTCGTCTTTCGACTTTTTATTTGTTTCATCTTTTGACTTATCCACTTTAGCAAAAACACCTACCTCAACATAGTCTGCCAAAGGAAGTGACTCTATCACTAAGTTTTTATCTCCTTTATAAGTCAATTGCTTGCCATTCTCAGCATACAACTTCTCTCCTTTTTCACCTGCTCTGTGTTTACTCACAAACGCTTTTATCTTCACTTCATACTTGCCGTTGTCTAACTTTTTAACCTCCGCTTTATCAACGTAATTATCGTAAAGAGTAATCGTTTCAAACATATCCTTAATCATATATTGCAACGAATCTGGTGTAGCCACTTTTAGGTCGGCAACCAACTCAGCTGTTGTAGTAAACGGAGCCTCTTGAAAAGCAACCTTTTTGATATACTCTTTCAGCGTACCGTTTAGCTTGTCATCTCCAATATAATCACTCAACGTATAGAATACTAACGAACCTTTGTTATAGTGAATATACTGTTGATTCTCGTTGTACATCAGCGGCTGTTCTTTCTTTCTTTCACCACCTCTACCTCTTAAATAACCGTCTAACGCATCTTTTAAGAAACGACGCATTTGCCCTTTACCGTATTCTTGTTCTAACACTTTAAGTGAGCTATACTCTGACAAACTCTCAGACAACATAGTAACTCCTTGTACGTTTCCTCCAATCACTTGATGTGCCCACCACTGGTGTGCTATCTCATGAGAAGTAACTGAGAACGGGTAATCTACTGCATTCTCATCTGCATCATCCACATTAGCTACGAAACCAATTGTTTCAGAGAAAGGAATAGTATTGGCAAACGATTGTGCAAACGACCCCATAGTCAATGGAAACTCAATAATACGAGCTTGTTTATGTTGATATGGACTAAACTCCTTGCTGTAATAAGCCAACGACTTCTTCACACTTGAAATCATACGGTCCACGTTATACGGATGCCCTTTGTGATAATACACCTCTATATTAACATCATTCCACTTCTCTGATTTCACCTCATAACGAGCAGAGTTAAACGCATAGAAGTTCAACATCTTTTGGTCCATCTTGTAGTGGAAATAACGTCTATCTCCTTCTTTCCACTCTTTTTGCAAATACCCTGGAGCAATTGCAATTTGGTCTGCCGATGTACTTACAGTTGTTTCAAATCGAATCCAATCAGAATCACTACTGATGTAGGTATTTTCCAATGCTTTTTTATCCGATTGTTTCGCCATGCGCTCTTTCGGTTCCAAATCATATTTTTTACGAACCTCATCGTCTGTCAACTCACTTCTATCACTATAACCTAATGATGGGAAAATAGCATTATTAATAAAAGTACCATTCTCTAATACAGGCGAATTAGCATGCAATAGCGTATTCGGTTTATTAGCCACTGTAAATGTCATCTTCACAGAATCTCCCGGTTGAAGCGGTGTTTTAAAACGATAAAACTGTAAACCTTGTACACTGTCTTGAGACAAGAAATCAGCACCTTCAATCGCTATCGTATTCTTGTAATCAACTAAATAATTAACCAGTAAACTATCTACAGGTTGAGTTGTTTTGTTTTTCAATACATACTCACCTTTTGCTGTAAAATCACGTGTATTAGGGAATATATCAAAGTCCACTTTTACATCCACAATACGCGGTAAAACTAAAGCAGCATACTTTTTATATGTCTTTTCATATTCCACTTGAAGTAACTCCATCTCATTTTCTGAGTGGTAAACATTCAATACTTTATTGTCATAGTACAAGTAACTTCCTATTGCAAGGAATCCTACTAAACACAATGCAGTTGGCACAAGAACCAAAGCATTTGCACGCTGTTTTGCATAGTAGAAACGCTCTTTCAAACTGCTAAAAGTTCCTCTTCTCCAAAACAATAAAGTCACCCCTCCTAAGAAACAAACGAATAACAGCCAGTAAAAAGCATAGATATAAAACTTCGCCACTCCTGCTCCAAAACCATTCATATCGGAATAAGCAGACATTGGCAATTCATTGAAGAAAAACAACGACTGTTCTATCCCTATTGCACTTAATTGAGGCCATGCTATAGACAATACTAACAACACAAAGAACCCTACGATATAGTTTCTAAATGCCGTTTGAACTGCAATACTAAACAACGCCCAAATGATATAACCTACCCACGAAAAAGCAAGTAAACTACGCAAATACAATCCTATCTCAAATTGATAATAACCGTTGTAAATCTGAATACCAATTCCTGTTACCATCACCAATAACAATAACACAAATTGTAAAGCTATTAAGGCAAAAAACTTAGAAACAAAGAATACCCAGTTTGGCGTAGCTGTTGAATCTACCAATAAATTCATCTTAGACAACGAACCTCTTTGTACCAACAATCCTGAACCAAGGAATGTCATGATTAAGAGAAATAAATCAAATGTGCTACCAGGTACTTCTAACATAGTACGCGTTAATGCGAAAGTCTTGGTTCCGTACATACTCATTGCAAAACTTCCTACGGATACCATAAACAATACCCCAACACCTATCAAGATTAAGAATACTCTATTCTTAGCTAAATATTTAAAGTCGAGTTTTGTAAATGCCAAAACATTTGACCAATCTCGCTTACACGAATAATCGTACTTAACCTTAGGTAATTCTATCTTAAATATTCCAATAAAGTTGTTTTTAGTAACGCGTTCTCCCTTTACTTTTTTACCAAAAGAGAACGTCAAAGCATGATGAGAAAAACGGAATGCTTTTCCTAACAGAACTAAGAACAAGGCAGTCACTCCTAACCATATTAATCGGTTAACGATAAACCACTTTTCTAAAGGAAGTCCGTTGTAATTAAAATCATCAACTGTCCAGTATTGTGTATAATAACGCAATGCTTGTCCTCCTGTTGGGTCAATCAAAGCCGCTAACACTCGATTGTCTAAATCAGATGCAATGCCACCTACAATACCTTGTAGTATGATTAAAATCAATATCACAACAAAACCTACATATACATTTCTCGTCAAGGTAACTACCGTAAACACAATAGCTCCCATAAACAACATATTCGGAATTACATTAAACAAGTAAACTTGTAGGTAACTCACAATGCTATGTGGTCCCACCAACGTTTCGTTAGCCCAAGGCAAAAGCGTAGCAATGAACAAGCCAGCTCCCATTGACAGTGAAATCACAAGGGTTACCAAGAATGAGCTTATGAATTTACCAGCTAAATAATCTATCTTAGAAAAAGGATAAGCATATAGTACGTGATGCACATTATACTTATAATCTCTGTAAATAGAAGCTCCAATAATTGATGGGAATAAAAAGTACAATAGCGTATTAAAACTATTGATAAATGAATTTAACGCCAATGGTGAATTGACAAATCGCAATGAGCTTGTCGTGCTCTTCACAGCGTCAAACATTCCCAATGAACTAACCATTGCGAAGAAACACAATGCAAAAAATATCGCTATGTACAAATAAAGAGTCCAGTTCTTAAACCAACGTTTAAGCTCAAAAGAAAAAATAGTTCCAAACATAGCTTAATCGTTTTTAAGTACCACAAAATACACATCCTCTAAGTTTGGTTTCACTTGCGTAAATCCAGCATCTGCCAACGAGTCTTGTGAGTAAGCACGTACATTTAGTTTATTGTCTTGATTGTATTTTCCAGAAAGAATAGTCAACTCTTTGTTCAACTCCTCTGCCTCCTCGCGAGCAACTTCCTTAGTCCATATCATTCCCTCTAACTTCTGCTCTGCTTGCTTAGGTGTACTTCTCTCTAATAGTTTCCCACCATTTAAGATAGCCATCTCATGACACAACTCATTCACATCGTCCACGATATGCGTTGAAAAGATAACCGTATTATTATTTCCAATCTCGCGAAGTACGTTTAAGAAACGGTGTCTTTCTGCAGGGTCTAATCCCGCAGTAGGCTCATCCACGATAATCAGTTTTGGGTCATTAAGTAATAACTGTGCAATACCAAAGCGCTGTTTCATTCCCCCAGAATATCCACTCACACTTTTGCGTCTTACCTCGTATAAATTTGTAACGTCTAATACGCTTTTTACTATCTCACTGCGTTGTTTTGCATTTGAAATACCTTTCAAACGTGCGAAATATTCCAGTAAATCAAGTGCTGACATATTTGGGTAAACACCAAAATCTTGAGGTAAATACCCCAATATCTTTCTAAACTCATTTTGTTGTTCCAATACATTGATATCACCAAAATGAATAGTTCCACTATCTGGTTTTTGCAACGTAGCAATCGTACGCATCAAAGAAGATTTACCTGCACCATTCGGTCCTAACAAACCAAACATTCCAGCTCCAATCTCTAAATTTAAACCATCTAATGCTTTTACCCCATTTTTATAAGTCTTACTTAAATTTTCTATAACTAATTTCATAATTCTACTTTTGGTTTACCCTATGAGTATGTAGAACCCCTTAATTGTTACATAAAATCTTAAAATAATTACTCTTTTAAAACATTTTCAATGATTTCAACTCCTTTTTAACTTTATTGAATAAAAACTACGCTTCAGGTACTTGTTTTTACATCTTTAAGTCTAATGATATATTTACCTATATTTGAATAAACCAAAAAGTGAACCTACCACTGACTTATAAAACCTGATATTATGATTAAAAAAGCACTTTCTATCATCCTTATTCTTTTGGGAATATACATGATTTACTTAGGAACAAAAGCCAATATGCTACCACCGTCTATTACTGGAATTGGGTTTATCATCATTGCTTTATTGTTCAACCTACCGAAAGAGAAAACAAATAACTAAATAAGAGAGTATTATAAAAAAACAAAGGCTTGATAGTATCAAATGATACTATCAAGCCTCTTTGCTTCTATTGTATTTATGACTAATCTACATAGTGATACATTACAAAACGATGTTCTCCTTGTTTTTCCAATATCCCCTTTTCAACAGCTACCTTCAAATCGCGACTTGCTGTAGAAGTAGAAATATTCTTATAGTTTAGCAAGTAGTCCTTTCTACTAAAAAGTTCTTTACCTATTTTGTCTTTAAAATACTCAATGCGGTCTTCAGCTGATAGCACTTGAGTTTGTGTCAACAAAACATCTTGAAGAGCTTTTAAAATTATACCCAACATAAACTCGATAAAAGGAGTTGAGTGCCCTGTTTTATCAGATATAGACAATGCCCTGTAATAAGCATCTTGATTGTCTTTAATTAAACTCTCGATTGGCAAATATTCAAAGACAGGATATTTCTGCAGTAAAATCAATGTTTGCCATAGACGCCCCATTCTTCCGTTGCCATCTACAAAAGGATGAATAAATTCAAACTCATAGTGAAACACACAGCTTTTTATCAATAGTAAATCACTATCCTTTTTTAAGTAAGAAAACAAATCATTCATCAATCCCTTAACCATACCACCACTCGGTGCAACGTGTTCTACTTTTGACCCTTTGACAATCCCAACATTTGTAGTACGCAATTTACCAGGCTTGTCAACCAATCCTTGCATTAAGATTAAATGTGCTCTTTCTAATTCACACAGTGAATTAACCTTAAACGTATCGAGTTGGTTATAAACTTCAATTGCATTTTTAACCTCAATAATATCTTTCTGTGGTGCTACAATTCTCTTGTTATCCAACAAAGCAGTAATCTGCTCTTCACTCAGTGTATTCCCTTCAATTTCTAAAGAAGATTGAATCGTTTTAATCCTATTTTTCTTTCTTAGTTCCGTTGTTGGTTTATATAAATGACTCGCATTTATTTCCCCCAAACACTCTGAAATTAAATGCACTAATTCCAATACTTTACTTGTAATTACATACGGTAGTTTCATCTTTGATAGTATCATTTGATACTATCAAAGATAATACATTTTGATTTTATTGTATCCTAAAAACATATACATACAAAAAAAGCACCTCAATTGAGGTGCTTTTCTATAGCATAACGCAAAGCTTACTTCACGTAGTTTATTTCATTTTTAGGCTCTCCATCTAAGAAACCTTGTTGCTCCATCCAAGAGTCGCTATAAATTTTACTCATATAACGAGAACCGTGGTCAGGGAATAACATTACAACAACGCTATCCTTGTCAAACTCACCTTCAGCAGCATATTGTCTTGTTGCTTGTAACACAGCTCCAGAAGTATATCCTAAGAACAATCCTTCTGTACGTGCTAATTCACGAGCAGCTTGTGCAGCATCCTTATCCGTAACTTTCATAAACTTGTCAATCACTGAAAAGTCAGTTGCAGTAGGAATAAGGTTTTTACCTAATCCCTCAATTTTATAAGGAGCAATTTCATTAGGGTCTAACTCACCTGTTTCGTGGTATTTTTTCAATACAGAACCATAAGCATCAACACCTAATACTTTTACATTAGGATTCATCTCTTTTAAGAATCTTGCAGTACCAGAAATAGTACCACCTGTACCTGAACAACAAACAAAGTGTGTAATCTTACCATTTGTTTGATTCCAAATTTCAGGACCAGTAGATAAGTAATGAGCCTCTGTATTCAACTCATTAAAATATTGGTTAATATAAATAGAACCAGGTAATTCTTTATGTACGCGTTTTGCAACTTCGTAATATGAACGAGGGTCATCAGCCGCTACGTTAGCAGGACATACATAAACAGTAGCTCCCATTGCACGTAACATATCGATTTTATCCGGAGAT
>JASLGC010000184.1 GCA_030150335.1 Flavobacterium sp. | reverse complement strand
AACACTTCACTATCGTAAACGTTTTTTGAACAACCTAAAGTTACTACGTTGATTTTATTTGTTTTTAAAGTTTTGGTTCTCATTGATTTAAAAAATTGGACTGCAAAAGTACATTTTTTTTCTATAGAAAGCATCAGCTTTTGTATAATTATAAGATTGTTGAAGTTAAATTATACTCATTCCTATTAATAGGTAAGTTGTTGATTATGTATGTTTTATTTTTAATTTGGATAGGAATAAGTGGGGATTTACAAAAGTAAATGAGTATAAGTGTCATTACTTATAGATGAGGAAGGACGGATAACGCTTCGTATATGGAAGCACATCCCTTCGAGAAAAAGACCTTTTTCCGAAGGAAACTCGGAGTATTGTCGAAGGAAAGTCGAACAAGCATCTATTGAAGCTACTTGAAACTGTTTGTTTGTGTATGCTTAAAGATATGTAAGATTGTGAAGTTAGCAACAAATAATTCATACTTACAATAGAGAAGGTAAAGAGTTGTGAGGAGGGGGAGAGTGATAGGTAGGATGATATGGATAAAAAAAAGAGTCCGTTTTCAATTGAAAACGGACTCTTTGAATATGTTTAACTCGATGAGTTTATTATAATTTGAAGATACCACCAAAAGCGATAACTGTTTCTCCAAACCAGAAGTCGTGCATTGCTTTGTCAGCTTTGTCATGTGTAGTACGTACGTCATACATATTGATAAAACCTCCTTTTAATTCAGCTTGTACGAAGAAGTGTTTGAAGAAAGTAATGTTAAGACCAGCTTTAGCAGAAACACCTAAACCAGCAACGTGGAATTCGTCATATCTTTCTTTTCCTAAAAGTTTAGTATTTGTTTTTGGGTAAAGAAGACCGAAACCAACACCTTCTGTTAAGTTGATTTGTACTTTATCTGTGTTCCACACACCAAATAATTTAGAAATATCGTCAACTCTATTTAATTCGAAGTTTACGTAGTTTAAACCATCTGTATGTTCAAAAGTCAAGAAGTCTTCAGTTAATAATACTTGATCAGGATTTCCAGCTACAGCCTCACCGTATTGGTTGTCTCCTTGTCCAGGGTAATAACCTCTGATGTTTACTGTTTTGTTTTGATCCATTACATACTTCATGTGGTCTACACCAATAGAGATGTTATACTTATCACTGATGAAATATCCAATTCTCAAGTTCGTTTGAGGGATTGTCATACGTCCTGGGTTGATGTAATCTACGTGCCAACCTTTTGGTTTGTCACTTGCTTGTACATTTTCTAATGTGAAGTCATAGTCAGCTCCTCTAAAGCGGATGTCTGAATTTGTAAAGTATCCACGGTTACCACCCCAGTAGATGTAAAACTTACCTTTGTTTGAAGCAGTGTAACGCAATGGAGTTGTAACAGCATCTTGTGCGAAACTTGATGCAGTTGCAAATAAGCAAAGTGCTACGAATAGTTTGAAAATATTCTTCATTTCTTTTAATCTTTTTATTTACTAAAAACGAATGGCAAATGTACGACAAAAAAAATCTCTTTAATAGCTTAACCATTAAAGAGATTTAGTATCAGAAGTTCTAAAATGTTAGAAGCTAATGTTGTATGTTAAATTTACGAAATTGTCGTAAGATTTTATGTTAGCGGCTGTATATAAGTTATTTACAGTCATGTCAACTAAGCTTGTTTGAAATGATTGAGATGTTCTTGTGTAAGAAAGGTCAAGTCTTGAGTTTCCAAATGAATATCCTACACCTGTTGAAAAACTGTTTAAATCACCGTAAGCTTTGAAGTCACTTTTGTAAGGACTTTGTTCAAATCTATATCCCCCTCTAATGCTGAAATCTTTGATACGATATTCTCCACCTATACGAACGTGGCTCGTACCTTGTGTCGTATTTGCAATAGAATTATTTAATTGACTGTAAATAGGATCTCCTTTAGGGCGAAATTCATTGTTGCCATAATCTTTATATGTATAGTCCACACTTAATAAGGCTCTTTCTCCAAATACATAAGCTAAACTTCCTGTATATTTAGAAGGAGTTTTTACGCGATAGCGATCATATAAGTTTACTACTTGTGGGTATAAATACGTTGACTGATCTTTTCCAACTTCAATAGTTTCTAATCCTTGAGCTAATTCGTCTTTTAATGAATACCATGTTGGAGATTCATAAGAGATACCTGCTCTAAGTTGATCTGTAACTTGAGCAATAGCTCCTAAGTTGAATGAAAAACCTGTTCCGTAAGTATAGGTACTGTTGTAAAAGTTAACTATATCAATCGTTCCCTGAGCACCTGGGTTTTGAGCAATTTCAACAGCACGAGAAGTTTGTGTATAATCTAAAACGTGTATGTTTAAGTTTGCTCCTACATAAAATCTGTCGCCTAATTGTGCTGCGAAAGTACCTGCAAATTTGCTTGAGAAACCAGATGTACTGAAGTATCTTGCTTGATCATAAGTGCTGTTTCTGGCATAATTTGCACTGTAGGTTCCATCTTGACCATCTGATAAGATTAACCCCATTTCATGACCTAAAAACGCTTGTTGACCTGCATAACCTGCATTGCTTCCAGCGTATGAGTATGCATCCGTACTGTTTTGAATGTTTGGATCAGAAATATTGTATGGGATTTTATTGTCATTGGCAGCGTTTAAAAAGTAGTCGCCTAAGCTATTTCTATTACTAATTCCTCTGAAATTATAGTCATTTCTAAGGTTTTTAGTGCTTTCATAATTTAGTCCAATAGTGAACTTTTTCATGATTGCATCTTTGTTATAGCTGTTGAAAACAAATAGAGCTCCCATTTGTCCAATGTCTAATCCGTTATAGTTTTCTGATTCTTTATTTCCGAAATAGTTAGATTTATTGTTTTTTCCAACGTAAGACAAAGTCATTGCTGCTGTGTTATAGTTGAAAATTGCTCCACCTGCAGGGTTTATGCTCAACGCTGACAAATCTCCACCAACTGCTCCAAAAGCTCCACTCATTCCTCTGAAACGAGCAGTACCATTTAAGTCAGATTGGTTGTATCTCATCACGTCACCAGGAGAGGCTTCTTGTGCATAAGCTGCTCCTGCTAAAAATAAAGCAGTTAGTAAGCTATAAAAATGTTTATTCATAATAGATGTGTTTTTTGGCTAATGGTAAATTATCTTCTATAACTGCTACGAGATGATCCGCTCGAACTTCCTCTTGAATAAGAAGATGATGGAGCAGAATAACTTCCTCTTGATGACGATGGTGTCGAGTAGCTGCTTCTGCTATTACTGCTTCTTGAGTAATTGCTGTTTGAAGAGTTGTTGTAATTGTATCTCGAATTGTCATAAGAAGATGAAGGACGTGTTTGTGTAGAAGGTCTTGAATACGAACTTCTCGAATTGTTGTAATAGCTATTATTGTTGTTTATAGAATTTGAGCTATTAGTGCGTCCCGAGTTTTGATAACTTGATCTTGAATATGTTGATCTGGTATTGTTGTAATTTCCTCTGTAATTTGAGTTTCCACGGCTGTAAAAAGAGTCACTTCCTCTTGAACCACTTGTTGAATTATAAGTAGAGCGATTGCCACTATAACTTGATCTACCTCCAGAAGGGCGAACTGTATTTACATAATAGTGGTTGTAATATGGAGAGTAGTATCCACCTCCGTAGTAAGGGTTTCCATAATATCCTCCCCATGGGCGTCCGTAATATCCGTAACCCCATCCAAAACCAAATCCAATGCTCAAGCCACCTCCCCAATAATAAGGACTGTAGAATGGATCGTAATATCCTCCCCAATAGTTATTGTAGTATCCATTATATCCATAATAAGGATATCCAGAGTAGCCGTAGTTGTACACATTTACTTTTACACTGCTTGGATCACTGCCCCAAGAACCATAAGCAGTAGCTTTGGTAGGTTGTTGTTTCATCACGCTGTCATTAACAGGTGATGTGTATTGATTTACATCTGTGAAATATTCTAAATCATTATTTAACGATTGAAAATAATTTTCATAGTAATTGTCATTTTGATTATTGCTATATTGCTGTGGGCTATTACCTTGAGAGTAAACACCGTCATCATAATATGAGGTGTTATAATAGGAACCACAAGAAACTGCTAATCCCCCGATAAACAGAATTGCACAGATCCTGCTTATTAACTTAGAAGTTTTTATAATAGTTTTCATTTCATTGTTTTTTTAATTGTCGGTCAAAACAAATTTAGTTAGTTTTGTGGAATTATTATAGTTAATTAAGAGTTAAACACTAATTAGTGCCAAATTTAAAAGATGAGCAAGAATATTACTAAAAGAGAAGAG
>JASLGC010000093.1 GCA_030150335.1 Flavobacterium sp. | reverse complement strand
AGAAGGTTCTGTAAATTCAGGAAACTTACCACTGCTCCAGTCGAATGTTCCAGCGTCAATGATTGCTCCTCCTAAAGATGTTCCATTTCCAGTAATGTATTTTGTAAGAGAGTGAATCACAATGTTTGCTCCGTGTTCAATAGGTCTAAGTAGAGAAGGTGAAGCAACCGTGTTATCAACGATTAGTGGAATTTTAAACTCTTTTGCAATTTTAGAAACTGCTTGAATGTCGATAATATCAAGTTTTGGGTTTCCTAAGCTTTCAATGAATATTGCTTTCGTATTTGGCAAAATATTTTTCTTGAAGTTTTCAAGGTCAGAAGAATCAACAAAAGTTGTATTGATTCCAAAGCGTGGTAATGTAACATTGAAAAGGTTGTAAGTTCCTCCATATAAACTGCTTGAAGATACAATGTGATCACCAGCTTTTAGCAATGTTAGTAAAGCAGTTGAAATTGCTGCTGCTCCTGATGAAGTAACTACAGCTCCGATACCACCTTCTAGAGCAGCTAATCTCTTTTCAAGAATATCATTCGTCGGATTGTTTAATCTTGTATAGATATAAGCAGGGATTGATAAGTTAAATGCTCCTGCTGCGTGATCTGCATTTTCAAATACGTAAGAAGATGTTTGGTATATCGGCACAGCTCTTGTTCCTGCTGTTGCTTGTACATCATGTCCTGCGTGTAATGCCTGTGTTGAAAAATTGAAGTTGCTCATAATTTTATGTTTTTATATATTTTTAAAAAAGTTGTGGTAAAAAAAAAGTCCTTTCAGCAATTGCCGAAAGGACTCTAAGTTTTGGTTATCTATTTGAACGATACTAACTCGGTGACTTTAGGCAATAGGAGGGCGTGAACATCATCATGTTCATCATCATTGCCATCATCATTGTGTTAGTATTGAAAATCATGGTATTATATTTATTCTAATTATATACTGTTTGGATTAAGTCAAAAAAAAAGCCCTTGTAATTTACAAGGGCTTTCAATTGTTATTTTATATTTTGGATTATGCAAATAACAAGCCCTGCGGATTTCTCCACATCATCATCATAGCTTGCATATTTGTTAATCTTAAATTCATGTCTTTTTATCTCTATTTGATGGAACAAATATCATAAAATATATTTAAAAACCACAAAATATTTTTTGTTTTTTTTAAAGTTTTAGGTAAAAATCTTTCACAAGTGCTGTAAACTCTGGGGTGTACACGTGTCTGTCAATTTCAATTATTAGCTCATCTAAAGGGATTTTTTCTATTAATTCTCTTGAAAAAGCAATTAAACTTCTCTTGATTTCGGCGTCTTTATGTCCGCGAACGCGTGTTACTTTCATTGGATAGATTCCAAATTCAGCTGCTAAGTGCATTAATTTGTCTTCTTCTTTAGCAGGAATAATTACACTAAATATCCCTTTTTCAGAAAGGAAAAATTCCACTGCTTCAATTAATAAGTCAAATGGTAATGCATCTTGAAAACGAGCTGTGTCTCTTTGTTTGTCGTTAGAAATAACATCTTCACTGAAAAAAGGAGGGTTAGAGATGATTAAATCATACTCCTCATCAATCTCATTAGCAAATTGTTCTAATCCTGCGTGGTAGCAGAAAAGTCTATCTCCCCATGGGCTATTTTCAAAATTGTTGATAGCTTGTTCATGGGCTAATTCGTCAATTTCAACACCGTCTATTTGTTCTGCATGAGTGCGTTGTGCCATCATTAAAGCAAGTAAACCGGTACCAGAACCAATATCTAAAATGGAGTAAGGGTTGTTATCAACAGGTGTCCAAGCACCAAGTAAGACACCGTCAGTACCTACTTTCATTGCACATTTATCCTGTTCAATAGTGAATTGTTTGAATTTAAACATTTATGAGAGATTATAATCGTTTTGTCAAAAGTACGAAAAGGGAAGGGGAATCAACAAAAAAAGCGCCGTTAAAGTGGTACTTCAAAGGCGCTTTTGATATTGTATATCTTTAAGTAAAGAATATTATTTATTCAAATACAAGTCTAATAAACCATCAGGGATATTAAGGACAAGTTTTTTATTTTCACGGTCAACAAGTTCAATGAACTGGTCAATCATAGGAACTAATACTTGCGTTCCATAGTGGTCAATCTCAAAAAGAGCTTGGTAATTACTATCGTTAACTCTAACAAGAGTACCTACGTGCCCAAGTTTAGTGTCTTCTACAGCAAATCCAGTAACCTCGTGATAATAAAATTTATTCCCTTCCAGTTTTGGCAACATAGAAAGAGGAAGGTAAAGTTCTGTATTAATTAGTTGTTCTGCATCCTCTTCAGAAGTACAGTCCTCAAATTTAATTCTTAAAAAATCGCTTTTATGCAATGAAGCTTCTAGAATAAAAAAAGGAATCAGTTTTCCGTCGAAGTCGAGGAAAACTGATTCCAAATTTTGATATAACTCTGGTTCATCGGTATCTAAGTATGCTAGAACCTCCCCTTTGAAGCTAAATTTTTTCGCGATTTTGCCTAAATAGAAACAATCTTTTTTACGCATATCGCTGAAAAATTATGCTTGAGTTTCTTCGTTGTTTTCTTCAGTTGCTTCAACAGCAGCTTCAGCAGTTGCAGCTTCAGCAGCAGCTTTAGCTTCAGCAGCAGCAGCAACACGTTTAGCGTTAACTTCTTTCTCTGCAGCTAATCTTGATGCTTTGTCAGCAGCTTTAGAAGAAGATAAACCTTCTTTCTTAGCGTTGATTCTGTTTTCTTTCTCTTCTAACCAAGCAGTAAATTTAGCGTCAGCTTGCTCTTGAGTAAGCGCACCTTTTCTAACTCCACCTTGTAAGTGATGTTTCAACATAACTCCTTTGTAAGAAAGTACAGTTCTAGCAGTATCCGTTGGTTGAGCACCGTTGAATAACCATTTAACAGCAGAATCAACATTGATTTCTACAGTTGCAGGGTTAGTGTTAGGATTGTAAGTACCGATTTTTTCTAAGTATTTACCATCTCTTTTTGCGCGTGCATCAGCAGCTACTACCCAGTAAAAAGGTTTCCCTTTTTTACCGTGTCTTTGTAATCTAATTTTTACAGACATAATTAATTTAATTAATTGAGGTACCCGACCTCGGTTTTAAAATTTTTGCAAATATAGGGCTTTTTTGTTTAGGATGATTATTTTTTGTCAATTAAGAATTTATATAAGTGCTTTAGTAATAGTTTGATAGTATCTGCTATTGAAGTTTTAATCAGATTTTATTTGTTGTTCTTTGATTTTTTTCATTTTAAGTGTTTCTCTATTAGTAGTAATAGACTTTTTTTTCAATTGTAAAGTTTGTGTTTGCCTTCAGTTTTTCATCTATCAAAGCTGTTTGCTGTTTTTTTTGCGGTATATGTATAGTGTATGTATGTTACATGTAATATGGTTGTATAGTTTATGTATGCAAACTATACATTGACTATACATAGGGTATACATACAGTATACATACACGCCACATAAAATTGGAATAATTACAATGTTTAGGGATTGGTAGAGCTTGTTTGGTATTGTGAAAAAGAAGACAGTTTTTAATAGAATATTCTTGAGATAGTAGAAGTATTTGATTTATTAAGGGAAAATTAGAGGTTAATTTTATTATTTATTTTTTAATTCGTTGAAATTGTGATAAGTAGTAATCTGTGTTGTTATTATTAAAAGTTAAAATTATATTAATTAAAAGCTTTTTTTCTATCTGTAAATACTATAATTTTGTGCCTTAGGTTATTATAGAAAAGATTGTGAAAAATATGAAAAAGATTTTAGGGATATTATTGGTAGCTGTTGGTTTGTTTTCTTGTGAAAATGAAACAAAGACAAGCGACCCAGGGATATTCGCTATGACAAATAATGAGGAGTTTACTACTGGTACAAGTTATGAGGAGTGGAGACCTGATTATTTTCGTGCGAGTGTGAATAGTAAGAATGAATTGAGTTTAATAGCAGATACGGATTCAACAAGATTTGTACTTCGTGTGCCTTATACAGTATTTAGTAATGATGCTGGTAAAGAGTTATATTTAGGTGATGTAGGTGTAATTGGAGAGCAAGCCGGAGTGGATGGTTTGGTTGGATATGCACAGTATCAAATAATGGATGGCATAGACAAGAAAGTATTGGGAAGATATGCAACTCACGATAGCAACAAGGTAATTAAAGACCGTAGCGTGATTGAAAATCCTGGTATCGTTGTTTTTGATAAAGAGGAGGACCAAGTACCGGGAACAATATCGGGTACTTTTTATGCTAATTTACAAAGAGAAGAGTTAAGCGAGGAAGACAAGAAAAAATTGTCTCCAAAGCAATTATTGCGTGCTGAAAAGTTGCGTAATTCAAAATCTTTTCAAGAAGGTGTGTTCTTCCGTATTCCAGTAGAACCAGCAAAATAATAAATCAGAAGTTTATCGATTTAATATACTTAAAAGACTGCTTTTTTAAAAAGGCGGTCTTTTTTTTATAACTTTGTTTCTTATACTTTGAAACCTTTTGTAAAGGTTAATTTTCTTAAAATCAACTATGTATTTAATTTTTGATACCGAAACTACTGGTCTTCCTAAGAGTTGGTCAGCTCCTATAACAGATACTGACAACTGGCCACGATGTGTACAGATTGCATGGCAATTGCACGATGAGTATGGGAATTTGATTGAACATCAGGATTACTTAGTAAAACCAGAAGGATTTAATATTCCTTATGATGCGGAGCGTATTCACGGTATTTCTACTGAGTTAGCTGAAGCGGAAGGGATTCCATTAAAAGAGGTTTTAGAGAAGTTTAATATTGCTCTTTCAAAAACTAAATTTATCGTAGGTCAGAACTTAGGTTTTGATGTTAACATCATGGGGTGTGAATTGCACCGAATGGGTGTTGATAGTATAATGGCAGAGATGCCTGTTTTGGATACGTGTACTGAGGTTACGGCTGAATTGCTGAAACTACCTGGGGGTAGAGGGGGGAGATATAAACTTCCGACGCTTACAGAATTGCATACGTATTTATTTGGTGTGCCTTTTGGAGAGGCGCATAATGCAACTGCCGATGTGGAGGCAACGACACGTTGTTTCTTAGAGTTAATCAAATTAGGGGTGTTCTCTAAAGATGAATTACAGTGTGATGAGACGTATATTCAACGTTATAAAGAGGCAAACCCAAAGCCTTTTCAGTTAATAGGTTTAAAACATATTAACCTTAAAAAGGCATCTGAAAATATTCATAAGAAGTTAGCGAAACTTGAAGGTGATACTTCTGAGACTATTTCGGATGAAGCTATTTCTCGTTTTAACGAGGCTAAGTTTGCACATTTACATGTGCATACGCAGTTTTCTATTTTGCAATCTACTATTTCGATTAAGTCGTTGATTAAAAAAACAGCGGAGTACAATATGCCTGCTGTGGCAATGACGGACCATGGAAATATGATGGGTGCTTTCTTGTTTGTAAAGGAGGTTAGTGACCACAATAAGGGGATTCAAGCGAAGAATAAGGAGTTGATTGAGCAAGGGCAAGAGCCGTTAGATTTGATTACGCCTATTGTTGGTTGTGAGTTTTTCATTTGTGAGAACCACAAGGATAAAAGCAAAAAAGACAACGGTTATCAAGTCGTGATGCTTGCTAAAAATAAAAAGGGGTATCACAACCTTGCTAAAATGGCTTCTATCGCTTATACGGATGGTTTTTATTACATTCCTCGTATTGATAAAGAGGTTGTTAAACAATATAAAGAGGATGTAATTGTTCTGACAGGTAACTTGCAAGGGGAGGTTCCTGGTAAGATATTGAATGTTGGGGAACGCCAAGCTGAGGAAGCTTTACTTTGGTGGAAAGAGGAGTTCGGTGAGGACCTTTATATTGAGATAATGCGACATGAGCAGGAAGATGAGAATCGCGTTAATAAAGGCTTGGTGGAGTTGTCAAGAAAACACGATGTGAAGTTGATTGCAACGAATAACTCGTATTACTTAGACAAGAAAGATGCTAATGCGCACGATATTTTGTTGTGTGTAAAAGATGGAGAAAAACAAACTACGCCTATTGGTAGGGGTAGAGGATATAGATATGGATTGCCTAATCAGGAGTATTACTTCAAATCAACAGAGGAGATGAAGGCTCTTTTTGAGGATTATCCAGATGCAATTTACAATATTCAGGAGGTAGTGGACAAGGTTGAGCCGTTTGTGTTACACCGTGATGTATTACTTCCAAAATTTGATATTCCAGAGGAGTTTCAAGATGCACGCGATTTAGAAGGTGATGGAACGGGTAAGATTGGAGAGAATAATTTCTTGAAATACCTTACGTATGAGGGTGCAAAACGTAGATATCCTGAGGTAACGGAAGAGATTAAAGAGCGTTTAGACTTTGAGTTGGCTACTATTGAGAGAACGGGATATCCTGGTTATTTCTTGATTGTACAAGATTTCATTGCTGCGGCAAGAGAAATGGGGGTTTCTGTAGGACCTGGACGTGGGTCTGCAGCGGGTTCTGCTGTGGCATATTGTTTGGGGATTACGAATTTAGACCCGATTGAGTATGATTTGCTTTTTGAGCGTTTCTTGAATCCTGACCGTGTGTCCATGCCCGATATTGATATTGACTTTGATGATGAGGGGAGAAGTAAGGTAATGGACTACGTTATTAATAAGTATGGGGCTAATCAGGTGGCACAAATTATTACTTATGGTAAGATGGCTACGAAGTCTGCTATTCGTGACACAGCAAGGGTATTGGATTTGCCATTGTTTGATGCGGATAGAATTGCGAAACTGATTCCTGCAATGATGCCTTCTAAGTGGAACTTAGCTCGTTTCTTGTCGGAAGATGAGAATGTGGTAAAAGCGGCTTTGAAGGGTGATGAGTTTGATAAAGTAAAAGAGCTTATTGCTGTAGCGCAAGAGGACTCGTTGGCAGGGCAAACGATTCAACAAGCGAAGATATTAGAGGGGTCGATGCGTAATACGGGTATTCACGCTTGTGGTGTGATTATTACTCCGGATGATATTACGAAGTTCGTACCGGTTACTTTAGCGAAAGATTCTGATTTATATGTAACGCAATTTGACAACTCGGTGGCGGAAAGTGCTGGGTTGTTGAAGATGGACTTCTTGGGGTTAAAAACATTAACCCTTATTAAGGATACAATTAAGTTAGTTAAGTATAGAACAGGGATTGAGATTAATCCTGATGAGATACCGATTGACGATGTGAAGACGTATGAGCTTTTCCAACGTGGTGAAACTATTGGGGTATTCCAGTATGAGTCGCCAGGGATGCAGAAACACATGCGTGACCTAAAGCCTACTGTATTTGCCGATTTGATTGCGATGAACGCATTGTATAGACCAGGACCTATTGAATATATTCCTTCTTTTATTCGTCGTAAGAATGGGGAGGAACCTATTATATATGACTTAGATGCTTGTGAGGAATATCTGAATGAGACGTATGGTATTACGGTTTACCAAGAGCAGGTAATGTTACTTTCTCAGAAGTTAGCTGGTTTTACTAAGGGTGAGGCCGACGTTCTGCGTAAGGCGATGGGTAAGAAACAGAAGGAGGTTCTTGATAAGATGAAGCCTAAGTTTGTAGAGCAAGCTTCTGAAAAAGGGCATGACGCTGTTGTGTTAGAGAAGATTTGGAAAGACTGGGAGGCGTTTGCTTCGTATGCGTTTAACAAGTCGCACTCTACGTGTTATGCTTGGATTGCTTATCAAACGGCTTTTTTAAAGGCGCATTATCCTGCAGAATACATGGCGGCTGTTCTTTCTAATAATATGAACGACATCAAACAGGTTACTTTCTTTATGGAGGAATGTAAGCGTATGGGGCTACAAGTATTAGGGCCGGATGTGAATGAGTCGTTCTACAAGTTTACTGTAAACGATAATTATGAAATTCGCTTTGGAATGGGAGCGATTAAGGGAGTAGGGCAAGGTGCTGTTAATACGATTGTAGAAAACAGAGAAAGCGGACGTTATACTTCTATTTTTGATATGGCGAAGCGTGTGGACTTGCGTGCGGCAAATAAGAAGGCTTTTGAGAACCTTGCATTGGCAGGTGGTTTCGATTGTTTTGAGAATACACACCGTGCTCAGTATTTCCACATGGACCCAAGTGATACGTTATTGTTCTTTGAAAAGGCAATTAAGTATGGAGCGAAGTCTCAGGAGAATGATAATTCTTCTCAGTTTAGTTTATTTGGGGAGAGTAGTGAAGTGCAGATTCCGGAACCTGTGATGCCAATCTGTGAGGAATGGAGTACGATGGTGAAGTTGGCAAAGGAGAAAGAGGTAGTAGGAATTTATATTTCAGGACATCCATTGGATGATTTTAGATTTGAAATGAATTACTTCTGTAATATAACGTTAGATCAATTAAAGAACTTAGAGAAGCTAACAGGGAGAAGTGTGACCTTTGGTGGTATGATTAGCGATGTTCAGTTTAGAACTTCTGCAAAGGGGAAAGATTGGGCAATGTTTACTATTGAAGGATATGACGAGAGTTATGAGTTTAGAATGTTTAATGAGGAGTTTTTGAAGTTTAGACATTTCTTATTGACTAATACTTTTGTCTATGTGAAGTTACAAGTAAAAGAAGGTTGGATTAAAAAAGATACTGGTGAGAAGTCTGAGCCTCGTGTTCAGTTTTTAGAGATGAAGCTCTTGCATGAGGTTATTCCTACCTTTGCAAAAGATCTTACTATAGTCATGAATATACGTGATATATATAAAGAGCAAATGGAGCGCTTGAGAACAGTGCTTGATAATCATCCTGGCGATAAGTTTGTCAACTTTGAAGTTGTGGAGCTTGAGAAGATATTAGTTGCTGTAAAGAATGTGAATGTTCCTTATGATGTAAATATTTCTGTTGATGATGATATCGATTCGATGGATCAGGAGATCGATATGGATGTTTTAGAAGTGGAAACAGAGAAGGAAGAGTATCGAGTAGTGAATAAAGTAGAATTAAATAGTAGAAACTCACGTGTCGATATAACAGCTGAATTGTTAGAAGACCTGGAGAGAATACAAGTTAATTTTAAATTGAATTAGTTTTAGTAATTGATTGATAGAGAAAAATAATTACGGACACTTATATAAGTATAATTATTTTATTAAGTTTGTTGATATAACATAAAAAGAAAAGAAATGGCATTAGAGATAACAGATGCTACTTTTGAGGAAGTAGTATTAAAATCAGAGAAACCAGTAATGGTTGACTTTTGGGCAGTATGGTGTGGACCTTGTAAAATGTTAGGACCAGTTGTAGAAGAAATTAGTACAGAAATGGAAGGGAAAGCTGTAGTTGGTAAAGTTGACGTTGATGCAAATCAAGAGTTCGCTGCTAAATACGGAATTAGAAATATCCCTACTGTATTGATCTTTAAAAATGGTGAAGTAGTAGGTCGCCAAGTAGGAGTTGCTCCTAAAAAGACATATGTTGATGCAATTGAAGCATTATTTTAGTCAGATAATAAGCTAAAAAATTTAAAGCCCTCGTATTTCGAGGGCTTTTTTATTGGTTTTTTATTTCTGTGAGGTATGATGTTTATTGAGTTTGGAGTGATTTTTACTGCTTTTCAAATTTTGAATAAAAAATAATTAAAAAAAGTTTTCGTTTTATCTGTCTGATATTCAGAATGGTTCACTTTTTGATTGAAAAAAAACGATTTTTTTTGTTTCTATGATTTGCAAGTGTAGAAAATGGTTGTATATTTGCATCGCATTACAGCAATAACGACGAAGGTTTGGTAGTTCAGTTGGTTAGAATACATGCCTGTCACGCATGGGGTCGCGGGTTCGAGTCCCGTCCAGACCGCAAAAGGAGAGAGTAAGTGTCTCTTGAAAAAGAGACACTTTTCAATCTACTCTTTAAAAAAAGAGACTTCAAAAAAAATAAAAAAAAGTTTTGAAGTTTAAAAAAAAGAGTTATCTTTGTCACCGTTAAGAAAGCAATGCTTTAAAACATTAAATAACTGGTTTGGTAGTTCAGTTGGTTAGAATACATGCCTGTCACGCATGGGGTCGCGGGTTCGAGTCCCGTCCAGACCGCCAGTAAAAAAGGAGCCTCTCACGTAGTTGAGAGGCTTTTTTTGCCCTCTAATAATTACTTATTTGAGGACTTAAAATTTAGTTGTGTTGTTAAGTGCGTAAGCACTAAGGTTTAGTAGTTAGACCAATGAAAAGCTTTCCTAGTGCGGGAGAGCTTTTTTTATGTGGTATAATTATTTTATTTAGTAATAGAGAAGCATTAATCCGTTTGGATTGATGCTTTTTTTTGTTTGTAAGAATTAAAAAAGGG
>JASLGC010000067.1 GCA_030150335.1 Flavobacterium sp. | reverse complement strand
GTAGTATTATCATCTGCATTCTTAGTAAAAACATCACTTGTTACAATGTAGTTTTTGTCCTGCTTCTCTCCTTTAATCACCATTTTTCTTGTCCAACCTTCCGTATTCGTAGTTGGGAAAATTCCGTCAAAGTAGTTCACTACAGTTGCATCCTCTCCTTTTTTCACAAGTTCATTCATAACAATATTCCCTTTGGCAATATTGCGTGTGTTTTCCACATAGTTCTTAGGAGTTTGGGCATTAGCACTTAAAACGCTAAATAGGCTCAAAACTCCGATTAGTATATATTTCATTGTGTTGTGTTTAAACCACAAACATAAAGCATAAAACACAGAAATAAAAGCAATTAATTCTACTAAATGTACTTTATATGCACGATAAATTAGCTGTCATAACGATGTACAAACAACACTTTAACTTAAATAGACAGTACAGCACAAATGACAACAACGCATAAAAAAAGCTGCCTTAAAAAGGCAGCTTAATACTATTATTTCAAGTGTTCTGATACAAACCCCATCATACATTTGTAAAAAGAAATACTGTTTTCTTCTTTTGAAAACCCGTGTCCCTCATCGTATTTAACCATATAAGGCACCTCAAATCCTTTCGCTCTTAACGCTTCTACAATTTGGTCTGACTCGGCAATTTTAACCCTTGGGTCATTTGCACCTTGTACCACAAACAGCGGTTTTGTAATCTTGTCTAACTGGTAAACAGGAGAAACCTCTTTTGCTATTTCTCGTTCTTCTGGATTGTCAAGGTCATACCAGATTTCCTTCACCATCTCTTTGTATGGTTTCCAGTATTCAGGGAACGACTCAAAGAACGTAAAGATGCTTGACACCCCTACATAATCTACTCCACATCGGTATAAATCAGGTGTTTTAATCAATCCCATCAATGTAGCATATCCTCCGTGACTTGCCCCGTAAATAGCTATCTTATCAGCATCTACCCAACCTTGTTCAATTACATAGTGTACTCCATCCTCTACATCATCCATCACCTTACGCCCAATTTGCTTGAAACCAGATTTGAAGAACTCTTTTCCATATCCTCCAGAAATACGGAAGTTTACCTGCAACGTCGCATATCCTCTACTTGCAAACAATTGCGTTTCTGGATTAAAGCCCCAACTATCGCGAATCCCTTGTGGTCCGCCATGTGGATTCACAATCAATGGTACTTTCTTTCCTTCTATTGCCGCTTTGGGCAATGTGATATACCCGTGTAGTTTAATCCCATCTCTACTTGTAAATGAAATAGGACGCATCTCTGCCATGTCCTCCTCTTTTAACTGTGGCATTAAATCATATAAAGGCGACACCGCACTTGTAGCAGTGTCGTAATTGTAATACGTTCCGTATAATTTATCACTTTGAACAATGATTAAATAACGGTCTTCCATATCTGTTTTAGCAACGATAGAGTACTCGTACTCTCCAAAGTGACTTTCTAAATCGGCATATATCTTTTTGAACGTCTCACTTACGGGTTCAATGATTACTTTCTCTCCCTCGTATCCTAAATAGTCAATCTCCCAATTACGCTTGCGTGACAAGCCAATGATAGATGCGTCAAACTCTGGGTTGGCGTACACTTCTTTTACCACCTGACGCATTTTGAAGTCGTACAACACAATGCGCTGTTTGTCAGAATCTAAGTTAGTCAACACATACGCCTCGTCTTTGTTGTCTGATGCGTAGTTAAAAGCCATCACTGAAAACGTGTCAGACCAATTGATTGTTTGAAACAACTCAAATGCCTCTGCTCCGTCCACCTTGAAGAAATATTGCGATTGCACCCCGTTGTACATTTTAGAGTACCCTCTCAAGTTACCATCTTTGTCAAAATCGTAATCAGCAATAGGATTCGCAGGGTCGTCATTGGTAAACAACTTCACGTATTCTCCTGTGTTGATGTTCATTTTATAAGGTTCAAACACCTGTGCATTGTCTAAGTTCATCGAAATAATGATGTAGTCTTTTTGCTCTTTCAGCATATTGACAATACCCGCTTGCACCTTGTCAAATGGCGTTAAATCCATATTATTTTGTCCGTCCACATTCACTGCGTAGATGTGGTAATTCTCATCTCCACCTTGGTCCATGATGTACACCAAGCGTTCATCATTTATCCATCCGTACGCACGTACCAACTCCTCACCTTCTTCAATCACGCGAAGTACATCACCTGTTTCTATTTCTTTTACGTAAACGTGGCGTTTATTATTGTCATCTTTCTCGCGGTACGACAAGTATTTTCCGTTTGGCGACAACTGAAAAGCAGACGATTTTGGACGTTGGAAGTAATCTTCCACCTTGTATTTATACGTTCCTCTTTCTTGATTTGCCAATGCTTGCAACTCATCATCTGTAGAAACTAAAGCAGGGTTACCTGGTAGTTTAATCTCTGTAGGCTCAAAAGTAACAGGAATTTCTTGTCCCATTTGCTTGATTACCCCTACTAATTTTTCTCCTTCCAAAGCACCTTCAAACGAAAGCCCCATTGCTGCAACGCTAAACGATAGGTTGTCATTATCACATACCACATTCGTTGCCTCTAAACCCATTGCTCCTTGTGTTGGCAAGTCTAACGTTACTTCAAATTCAGCTGAGATATGAGCTATTAAATCAAGCTTCATTTCTCCTAAATCTAATACAGCCTTGTAATCTCCTATTAACTTGTTTGTCATTTTATATATTTTAAAAGAACCTCAACTTGCTATTTAAAACAGCTTGATAATCGTCCTAATTTATCTTTGAATAACTACAAAAATAGGGCATTTTTCGACAATCCGTACTACGTGTATTTAAGCTACAATGTATTTCAATCTAATTTTATTTAAATATGTACATAAAGCGAATTAGAAATAGTGTTAAGTATGTTAAATGTTTATCTTTACGATACTAAAAAAATAACTTGGCTATGTTCAAATCAATTAAAAAAATAGGTTTTACAATCGCATTGAGCTCATTTGCTTTTACTATGCAAGCTCAGAGTAGTATTATCCTTGAAAATGTAGAGATTTTTAATGGTAAAGACCAAAAGACAACAAAGGGTTCTCTACTTATTGAAAACAATAAAATAAAAAAGGTTTCCACTGGAAAGATTGATGCAAATAACAATCCTCAAATAAAAGTAATCGACGGGAAAGGCAAGTTTGTAATGCCGGGGTTGATTGATGCACACTGGCACACATTCTTAGCTGCAAATACTAACCAGATGATTATGCTGGGGGATGAAAGCTTCCTTTTCATCAACGCTGCAAAAGAATCTGAGAACACACTACAACGTGGTTTTACGACTGTTCGCGATTTAGGAGGACACGTAACTGGGATTAAACAAGCGAATGACATGGGATTGAATAAAGGTCCGCGTATTTACCCAAGTGAAGCGATGATTTCACAAACAGGTGGACATGGAGATGCTAACTTCCCATGGGCAGAACCGCGTATGATAGACCATACTCCTCCTCGTTTCCAAACGCTTGGTGGTAGTGTAGTGGCTGATGGTGAATACGAAGTTACTGTGGCTACGAGAGACCAACTTAGAAAAGGAGCTACTCAAATTAAGGTAATGGCTGGTGGTGGTGTTGCGACTATCTATGACCCGTTAGACGCAACGCAATATACAGTTGAAGAAATTAAAGCAGCTGTAAAGGCTACTGATAACTGGGGTACGTATGTAACGGTGCACGCATATACTGCTAATGCGGTAAGACAAGCAGTTGAGGCTGGTGTGAAGTGTGTTGACCACGGACATTTGTTAGATGAAGCTACCGTGAAGTTATTAGGAGAAAAAGGCGTTTGGTTAAGTATGCAACCTTTTGATTCTGATTCAAGTAATTATACTGACCCAGACCAAAAAGCAAATAAAGAGTTTGTAGGAACTGGTACTGATAATGTGTACAAATGGGCTAAAAAACACAATGTGAAGTTAGCGTTTGGTACTGACCTTGTTACTCGTCCGAAAGACCCGTTGATTCAAAACAAAATCTTATTGCGTTTGAAACAGTGGTTCTCAAACTACGAAATACTAAAAATGGCTACGTATGATAATGCACAATTATTGAAATTAAGCGGACCGAGAAACCCTTACCCAGGTGAGCTTGGTGTGATTGCAGAAGGTGCTTATGCGGATATCATTTTATTAGATGAAAGTCCACTTGAAAACATCGATATATTGCAAGACCCAGCTAACAAAATATTGCTAATTATCAAAGATGGTAAGGTTTATAAAAACAAACTATAAGCTATAAAAAACATCTTTTACAATATTAAAAATACACCTAATAAGCTGACCAACAATTGGTCAGCTTATTTTTTTTACAGCATAATTTCCTCCTTTTTATTGGCATCCCTTCTATATTCTAAATTTTAAGTTAATAATCAAGCATGGGGAATTAAGCCCCACTTTGCATAGAGTAATTATACCTCAAAGCGTTGCTTAAATCTCTACATAGTGTTGCTTTTTTTGGTCCAAATCTTCTACATCCCCCTTTCTGGGCGTTGGCACAACTATTGAACATACATAAGCAACCATTGATAGATTGCGATGTGTATTTTAACATTTATCACCACATTCAGATAAAGTTTTTTACCCAATCATTCAAATTACTTTTCTGAATTTGTTTTAAACACAGCGCTATTGGATATCAAGGTACAAACGAACCACTTAAATCACCACGCTATGTACGCTGATAAAAACATTCAAACTACGGAGGATAAACAAACCAAAAAAAGCTTTTGGGCAAAGTTCATCGACAAGAGTTTAAACACGACAGACTACTTGGTATTATTGGGAACTCTTATGCTAATGACAGCAGGGGTAATCTTAGTATATCAACTACAACCACATTTTGAAAAACTTCACTTAGAACGATTAGAATCTTTCTGGGGAACCTTTATTGTTAACCTTGGTATAATCTTACTAACATTACAAATTAGTTTCTTACTATACATCATTTACCTATACTTCCGTTACAAACCGGTGGCATCGGTAAGCGATGAAGAGTTACCTACTTGTACTGTGCTTGTGCCAGCTTATAATGAAGGTAAATTAGTTTATGAAACATTATATAGCTTAGTAAATAGCAACTATCCTGCTGAAAAGATTGAAATCATCTCTATTGACGATGGTAGTAAAGACGACACTTGGCAGTGGATGCAAAAAGCAAAAGAGGAATTGGGAGATAGAGTTACGATTCTTCAACAACCTAAAAACCAAGGAAAAAGACACGCACTTTACAGAGGGTTTAAAATTGGTCAAGGAGATGTGTTTATCACAGTAGATAGTGATTCAATTGTAAAGGTAGATACACTTAGAAGCCTTGTTAGCCCATTTGTTACCAATGAAAAATGTGGAGCTGTAGGAGGAAATGTACGTGTGCTTAATACACAAGACGGTATTATTCCAAAAATGCTTAATGTAAGTTTTGTATTTAGTTTTGAGTTTATTCGTTCTGCACAGAGTGCCTTAGGTTCTGTATTGTGTACGCCAGGAGCATTAGCTGCCTACAGAAAAGTAGCAGTAATGAACTGTTTAGAAGACTGGATTACACAGACTTTTATGGGGCAACCTTCTGACATTGGAGAGGATAGAGCAATGACGAATATGATTTTAAAACAAGGTTACCACGTATTGTTCCAACGAAATGCTTATGTATTGACAAACACACCTGAGGAGTACAAAAACTTATATAAAATGTTTATCCGTTGGGAAAGAAGTAACGTACGTGAGAACATCATGATGAGTAAGTTCGCTTTCACAAACTATAGAGAAGAATCTAAAGTAGGTCCAAGAATCTTATTGCTAAACCAATGGTTACGCGTATTGATGGCTTACCCAATGACATTCTTAATGCTGTATTTTATCTTTACACAGCCTTTATTGTTCATTAGTTCTGCCTTGGTAAGTATCTTTATATTCTCGAGTATTCAAGTATTCTTTTACTCTAAGAGATACAGTGTGGCTGAGTCGTTTTGGGCATACCCATACAGCTTGTTCTACACATTTACCTTGTTCTGGATTACGCCTTATGCAATTGCAACAGCAAACAAAAGAGGTTGGTTAACAAGAACATTACCAGCTCAAAAATAATTAGCACCCATATTGTTTTATCATACGAAAAGAGGTTAACTTGATTAGTTAGCCTCTTTTCATTTTTACATTATTCTGAAGTACAAATCTACAGTAAAGCTATATCCGTTATCACAGTAAATTGATTAAGTAGAGTGTGATTTACGCTCGATACATCTGAAGTACAACTCTACAGTAAAGCTATATCCATTATCGCAGTAAATTGATTAAGTAGATTACACACTCATTCAAATAGAAACGCCAATACAAACCACTTTATCATTAATAATACAACAGAAAAAAGTATAACTGACCAATTTCTGCGTTTGAATCAATTAAAAAACAAGAGAGACTGATTGATGCTAAATCTGCTCAACAAAGAGTAAGTTATTAAACTAAAACATACCCTATTCAAGTACATAAAATCAAAAAAGAGGGCTATCTAATTTTAATAGATAGCCCTCTTTTTGATTATATTCTTCTGTGAGAATTACTGTACTTTCTCATCTGTTAGTTCAAACCCCCAATCTTTTCCTTTCAGTGTAGCAGGTACACCTTTTACCATCCACACAGGTGCTTTCGCATCTTTTAGGTAGTAATCAAAGAATTGTTGTTGACGAATTTGAATATCTTTTCTATTCTGACGTTTCATTAAGTTATGCTCATCACCGTTGTAGTTCAATAACCACGCTGGTTTACCCAAACGACGTAATGCCATAAACATTTCAATTCCTTGGTACCATGGCACCGCTCCATCATTGTCATTATGCATGATTACCACAGGTGTTTTCACATTTGGCATATTAAACAATGGCGAGTTTTCAACGTATAAGTCATAACCATCCCAAAGTGTTTTACCAATTCTACTTTGTGTTTTCTCATATTGGAATTGACGACTCATACCGCTTTGCCAACGGATACCTCCATAAGCTGATGTCATATTAACAACTGGTGCTCCTGACCACGCTGCAGTATACATATCTGTAACCGTGATAAGGTGTGCTACTTGATAACCACCCCAACTTTGTCCTTGAATAGCAATCTTATCTCCATTCACCCAATTGTTTTGTTTCAAATACTCCACTCCTGAGTTGATGTACTCCTCTGCCGATTTACCCGGATGTCCGTCAACATAACTAACATCAGGCGTAAACACTAAATATCCGTTACTTACAAAGAAAGGAATATTCAATCGAGACGGCGTAGGTGCTGGTGATTCATAACGATGTAGGTTGTCAGACAGCTTCTCATAGAAATAAACAATCATCGGATATTTCTTAGCGGGGTCAAAATCTTCTGGTTTAAACAACACTCCTGTTGCCTCATTACCATTAGGCGTAGTCCAATGTACTAATTCATTTGTACCCCAGTTATACTCACTTTGCTGTGGATTGATAGCTGTCAATTGTACAGCGTTGTTCAAATCCTTAGTGATATATAAATTACTTGACTCTGTAAACGAACCTTTTAAATATCCGTAAACAGCAGCATCTTTCGCTTTAAATAACGAGCTAAATCCACTATACGGTTGCATTGTAACCAAACGTGGAGCAGCAGTACTTTTTACTTCAGTTGTGAAATACCCTGCTTCTTTTGTCTTTTCATTAAAAGCAGCTAAGATTAACTTCTCATTTCTGCTGAAAGAATACTTGTCGTCTTGCACATTTAGCAAGTCAAAAGCAATATTATTTTTACGTCCGTAACCATTGGTAAGCATTCTCGGTGCTTTATTGCTTGTCAAGAAAAACTCCCAAATATCAAAACGGTCGCGAATTAAAACAGACTCATCGTTATCCGTCCATCCTTGAATACCGTATGAAGACGCATTATCAGGCATGTCAAATGTTTCATCTGCAAACGATACATTTAACCCTTTATTCAATTGTTTTGTCACTTTCGACTTCACGTCATAAGCATACCAATTTCCTTCTTCATTGTTGAAATAAACAACTGCATTCCCCTTTGGAGAGATACGCGCTGAACCAGGTAAATCAGCAACTACCTCTGTTTGCTTACCAGTATTTACATCGACAATATAGTATGAGCGAACACCTGAAATATTCCATTGTGTTGATACTCTATTACCAAAGTTAGAGCTTGAGAAAACAATATTTGCATTTCCCTCATCCACTAACTGTGTGCTATTTGTTTGTTCATTTGCCAACGCTACAAGTCCACCTTTTGCTTTCAAGTTCATTGACGCTAAGAACGACTTTTTCAAGTCTTTATCTAAGTTAGCCAACTGCTGTGGTTGTACGTAATCTTCGTTAAAGTGCCAAATATCTACGATAGCGTGGTCATCCGCAATAAGCGTTGTATCCTTAGCAATCGGTTCTGGTGCAATACCAAAGAACATACGTTGTCCGTTTTTGCTAAACCTTGGTTTATAGTTTTCAGACAACACCCATTTAGCAGGCATTCCCTTAGTTTGATTATCCGCTAACACCGTTACCCCTTTTGTCAAGTCACTGTGGTAAAGCGAGTATTTCTTAACCAATACTTTCTCCTCATCCTCAGTACCTACAAAGGCTAACTGCTTTCCTTTATCGTCAAAAGAAAACTGTGTGTACTTCCCTTTTCCTTCTAATAAAGTAGTTACCTTTTTCGTTTTTAAGTCAACGACAAATACACCAAAAGGACCTTTTGCTTCTTCTGTAGCCTCCTCTTTCTTATCTTGTTCCTTTTCGTTAACTACTACAACTACTTCCTCTTTTGTTTCCTCTGCTTTTTCTTCTTTAGCATCGTCTTTTTTATCCTCTTTTTTCTTAGCGTTTGGGTCTTTTGTTACAAACACTAAATATTGTCCTTCACTGTCAAAGTAATAGTCACTCACATGGTTGTAAGTAATCTTTTCCCCTGTTAGTAAGTTCTCCAACACCAAGTCTAACGGAGCGTCTTTTGCCGCTTTCTTAGCAGGCTTTTTGTCTTTTGACTTCGCTGTATCTTTTACAGGTTCTAAAAGATACGCTAAGTGTGCGCCTTTATTCTCAGGTACTTTAAACGACTTGACATTAGCATACTTCACTAATGCACCCGACTTTAAATTATATATTCCCAATGAGTCTTTTGCAATCTCATCTTCTTTTTTCTTCTTTGTTTTAACTGCTTTTAGGTCAGCAAACGTTGGTCTAATTGCAAAAACAGAATAATCAGAACCTCCAGTAAACACAGGCTTC
>JASLGC010000045.1 GCA_030150335.1 Flavobacterium sp. | reverse complement strand
TAATAATACACAATAACAATTCTATGAGAAATATATTATATGTCTTTACGCTTTTGTTTGTTATTGCTTGTGGTTCGGCACAAAAGAAAGGAGGGAGTGTTAAAGAAAAAGTAGGATCTTGGGAAAATATAGCTTTTGAAGAATACTTGACAAGTATAGATGTCTCTTTTAAAAAAAAGGCTAATGGATATGTTTATGCAGATTCAGTTAAAAGTCTCTATGATAATTATTATGGTGATTTTATTAAATATAGGAGAAAGGTGCGTTTAGAAGCTAATGCCTATTTGAAAGTCAATAAAGTATATCTGGTCTATAGGAACTCCAGTTCGGTGGATTTTGTTGTTTATTCAGATGAGGGGACTTTTTGTGTAGAAACATTGCGGTTTGATGGAGTGAATTTGAGTTATCCAGAAGATGGGTTTGTGAAAATATTAAATCCCATATATGTCAATGATTTAGGTTCTTATAAAATAGAAGAAGATAAATTAACAACTCAAAGTCGAAATTACATTGGACGAAAAAAAATATATGTGTACTTAGATGGTATAGTCAAAAATGATACAATTGTATTTAACAAGAAGTTTTGGGGAACAGATTTATTGTCATATAAGAAAAAATGGGGCTCTAGTGTAAAAAAAATGAACTTAAGAATGAGCTATCAGTCGACACTTAAAGCAGAAAAGTATGTCAATGAGTATAATTTAATTTCTTATAAAGTGACAGGGGAGTTTACCGTAGGAGAAATAAAAGGTAATAAAAGCATTCGCTATAAGTAAATTTGGGAGTAAGGAGGTTTAGCTAAAACCTTTTGGGTATTCTCCCCTTATCTCTAAATCAGAGAAAAATAGGTTGCCTAGTGCTCATACCTTCTATCTACACAAGCCAATCGGCTGGACTTCCTAACTTTGACTGGATAGTAAGTTGAGTATAAAAATTTAACTTTGAAATATGAAACAAACAAGAAAGAGTTACGATGTGTTATTTAAACGTCAAGTAGTTGAATTAGCAAAAGATAGAAAAAACAAATCAGAATTAGCAAGAGAGTTAGGAATACCTGTTGCTTTGCTTTACAAATGGTGTAAGGAGTTTGAGAATTTTGGAACAGATAGTTTTCCTGGCAATAGAAAATTAAAGTTAACTCCAGAGCAAGAAAGAATTAGGGATTTAGAAAAGAAATTAGCGGATGTTGAGTTAGAACATGAAATATTAAAAAAAGCAATTGCCATTTTTTCAAAGACCGAAAAGTAACTTACAATTTCATATTAAGCCATGAAAGTGAGTATCCAATTGGGAAAATGTGCAAAGTTTTAGAGGTAAGTTCAAGTAGCTATTATCATTGGAAACGGTCACCAAAGAGCCTACGTGAACAAAAAAAACAAGAGCTAAAACAAGTTGTCAAAGATGTTTATTTTGAATTTAAACAACGTTATGGAAGTCCGCGAATCTCTGCAGAATTGATTAATACTGCTTTTAGCTCAATGAGCTCAGTTCCTTTAATATATAATACAAACAATGACGCAATACGTTCAGGTAATCCTGGCGGATCAATGATAGATAAAGTTTTGCCTGATACTGGGCTTATTCAAAGGTTGTCATATAATGCGGGGCACATTAAATTTAATAGTTGGCAGTATTGTGGAGAGCATGATGATTTTAGCTATTATGATGCTATTTCAGAATTTAAGCAAACAACTGCACATGAAATAGGTCATGAAATTTTATTAGAATGCTATGATGTAATTTATTCATGGCAACATAAGGGGAGTTCTTATTATTTACCTCAAAACATTAAACCAACACCTGATACTAGTGTCGTTAAAAAAACTATAGAAGATATGAAGCATCTAAATCTGATGGACTAATTGTGTGGATAATTGATAAATCAGCATCAGATCGTCGTAATGAACTTGCTGAAGAATATGATTATTTTGAAAGAAAAATACAGCATATTTCCTTACAAAAGAGATGTAATATTAATGTATGCGTAGATTATAATTTGTATTTCACTAATAAAGAGAAAGAAAATCTTAATTTGAATAAAAATGTAAATTATAATAAGAAATTCTCAATATACTTAGATAGAGAAACATTAAAACTTCGTCTGCTATATACTGTTACTGATTCTTTACTATTACCTGAGAATTTTTATATAAGAATTAAGGATAGTTTAAAAAATGAAGTGGACTGTATTGATCGATACAATTTTTTTAAAAGAGCACATTATAGTAACAATGAAAATACATGGATTATAGAAATCAAATAAGTGGGTATTTTAATGTAATCGGAATTATAAGTTAAGTTGGATTTCTACTATTCGTAGTTGGATTAAACTCGGTTATTGTCTGTATGTTTAAGTGGTAATGGCAGTTTTTTGAGAATGTTAATAAGCTTTTAGTGTTTTGTATAAAGCAAGTTCGAGGTATATGGATATGGAGAGATATAGAAGTCGTCTTGACTTTTGTAAAATAAAGAAGGGTTATAGAAATTTGTGTCGCTAAACAAACAAAACCTACAACCCCGTGTACCAAGTACTCCACAAAGATAGTATAGAATTAGATATAGTACCTCACTTACCGCTGCCCA
>JASLGC010000009.1 GCA_030150335.1 Flavobacterium sp. | reverse complement strand
TTAAGAAGTAGAACATCCGTAGATTCAACTTGCCTGTACGTACATGAACGAACTAATTCCCATCTGTAAATTCCACTATTTTTGAAAAGAAACATATTCACTATATGTAAATTAGCCACAATAAGAATCCTCAATTTATAAGAATTCAAAAAACAAGACATTTTGTACTAAAACAACCCAAATCGCAACTTTTTAAGCAGATTAACATGGTTACAACAAGTGAATTACTTGTCGTAAATCCCTTTAAAATCAAGACTTTAAACACATTAATAAAAGTTAAAAAGTGGAGTTGTTCGGGTCCCCATTTGGGATTGGTTGGGTCTTGTTCGGGAAAAAGGCCGTTTTTTCGAACAAGACCCAACTAAACTACTACTGAGACCCCGTGAACACTGGGATTGAACCTTATTTAAAAACAATGGAAATAAAATTAAAACTGGAATAAATTGCGACTGAAATTTCGCAAAGTGTGAAGAAAAACACTCATTTAGTTGAGTGTTAATAATCAGAAATGCCCCTATTAAGACATTGGGTGCCATTTGATTACGATCACAAATATACTACTTATTTTAGTTTCTAAAATAAGTATGTATCAAAAAAAATGGACTCCCAATTAAGGAAGTCCATTTCTTTATTTTTCTCAGATGCAATAATTATTTTGCTTCTTCTACTTTTTCTGCTTCAGCGAATGCATTTGCAATAACACCTCTTTTTTGAAGAATGTTATACCAGTTTAATACTTTTTAGATATCAGAAACATATACTCTTTCTTCGTCAAATTCTGGTAATACTTCTCTAAAATAAGCTACTAATGTAGGGTTATCAGATTTATGAGAAATTGCCTCTCCATTGTTTTCTTTAGTTGCAATATTTTTGAATACTTCAAATAATTTTACTTCATCATTGTAAGTATACATAGAAATTTCAGAAAGCAAACTAACATTGTTTCTTAATCCAACAGTACTTTTCTTTCCATCAGCCAATGATTCTGCAACAAATCCTGTACGAGTTTGTACTAATAACTCATATAATCCTGGTTTTCCTGAAATAGCTAAAACTTTTTCTAAACTCATCTTTTTCTAAATTTTACTTTAAGAATCGCAAATATCTTAAATAGTTATTAATTTACAATTTATTTATCTACCTTTTTTCTTACTAAACTTCATTTTGTATTCAGTAAATATCTTACCTTCCAAAATATTATTAAGTTTTTTAGAAATTAGTTTCTTTTTTAATGATGGTATTTTGTCCGTAAACAATACACCCTCAATGTGATCGTATTCATGTTGAATAACTCTCGCTGCTAAACCATCAAACTCATCAACGTGTTTTTCAAAGTTTTCATCGTAGTATTCAATTGTGATCTTTTCTTTTCTTTTCACTGGTTCGTGAATGTCTGGAATACTTAAACATCCTTCGTTGAAAGTCCACTCTTCTCCTTCTTCTTTAAGAATCTTCGCGTTAATAAAAGTCTTCTTGAATGTAGATAAGAACGCAATTTCTTCTTCTGTATTGTCTTCCATTTCTGCAAATGGTGCTGCATCAACCACAAATAATCTAATAGGTAACCCTACTTGTGGTGCAGCAAGTCCAACTCCATGTGCTGAATACATTGTTTCATACATGTTGCTGATTAATTCTGGTAAGTTTGGATAGTCTTTAGAAATATCTTCTCCTACTTTTCTTAAAACAGGATCCCCATATCCAACTATTGATAATATCATATACTTATAATTTTAATCTAAAGCTTAAAAATTCAAAGATGCAAAATTACTTAAAAATAAACGAATAAATAACATTACAAATTATTTTTGGCCTCTAAATTGTATTATCTTGCTTACTGAAAAAAATTCTAACCTTTTTAATCGATAGAATACTACATCTATGCTAAGCAAAGCGAGAAAATTCACAGATAATTCCCACCTTGGCGATTCTTTAAAAATCACAATTTCAGCTGTTATTCCCTTCCTAATCCTTATGCCTTATAAGGAATTTAACTGGGCTTTTGCCGCTGCCATTGGCGCCATGCTTACAGCTCCAGTCGATATTCCAAGTAATATAAAAGACAAGTCTATTGGGTTGTTAGTCGGGGCGTTTACGGTACCAGCTGTTACATTAACGCTTTCGTTATCTCACGGACATTGGTACTTCTACCCTTTCTTTGTTTTTATTTTCTTCTCCCTTAGTATGATTTCTGTATATGGACACAGGGCAAATATGCTCTCGTTTACAGGGTTATTGGCTGCCAGTTTAGGTTTAGCTCACAACTATACAGGGATTGATCTTTGGATACACTGTTTGATGTTGCTATTAGGAGGACTACTTTACTTGGTGGTTGCTGTTATATTTTATTTCGCAAGACCAAGACGTTATGCTGTTTTACAAACGTCTGAATGTATGGAGTTAACCGCGAGCTATTTAAAATACCGCGCTAAACTTTGGGACAGAGATGCAAATGCTGAGAAAATTACAGAGGAGCAATTAAATATTCAAGTTCAACTGAATGATGTTCACGAGAATCTCCGTGAGTACTTAGTTCGAAATAAAGCAAATACAGGAAACTCATCTAATAATAGACGGTTGCTCGTGGCATTCTCTTCTTTGGTAGAGATCTTGGAAATTGCTGTTTCTACTTCTTTTGAACACAAAAAGCTTCACAAGTTATTTGAGGAAAGAGTAGATATTATTACTGATTACCAAGAGCTTGCTTATCACTTTGCTGATACTATTGAGGATATTGGCACTACGCTTAATATGGGAGCTAAATACACTCCTAAGCATGATTTATCTAAAGAGTTTACCAATTTGCAAGCTAAATTAAGCGAGTTTGTAAAAAGTCATGCTTCTGCTGATATGATGGAGGCTGTCCTGATGTTTTCAAACGTATTGCACTATGCTGAGAACCAGATTATAAAAATACATACATTGGAGAAAACGCTTACTGAGAAAGCTTTTTCAATGGATGTGGAAGACAAGTTCAAGGACTTAGAAAAGTTTCTTACACCTGTTCATTATCGTTTAGAAACACTAAAGGAAAACTTAAACTTTACTTCTACCATTTTCAGGCATGCTACCCGATTGACGTTGACTATTTTAGTTGGTCTTATCATTAGTAATATCTTTAATTTACTTAACGGATATTGGATATTATTGACTATTGTGGTGATTATGCGCCCTGGTTTTGGATTGACTAAACAGCGTTCTTTTGAACGTGTGATAGGTACTGTAATTGGTGGTTTATTAGCTTTTGGATTACTTTATGTAATTGACAATGTAACTGTAATCGCCTACATCACAGTGTTTACTATGATTATTGGATACTGGTTTTCTCACACGGATTACAAAGTTGGGGTTACCTTTATTACTATGTACGTGGTACTGATCTATGGAATATTGACTCCAAATTTTATGGATTTACTAATCTTTAGAATAATAGATACTATAATTGGTGCATTGCTTGCTTTTGGAGCTAACTACTTATTATGGCCTTCTTGGGAGTTTCTAAATATCAATACACATCTTTCTAAATCGCTAAAGGCTAATAGAGAGTATGTAAAAGAGATTACTATTTATTACAATGAAAAGGGTGAAGTTACTCTTCCATACAAAATAGCGAGAAAATATGCTTTTATTGAAATAGGGAACTTAATGGCGTCTTTCCAAAGAATGATCCAAGAACCTAAGTCTAAACAGAAGTTCAGAACAGAGTTATACGAGTTGGCTGTGTTAAATCACACCTTTTTATCAACAGCTGCCTCTATTGGTATATATGTACAATCGCGAAATACAACGAAAGCTTCTGAAGCGTTTAATATTGTAATGGATTACGTTGATAGTAATTTAAAGCAGACTATTGATCTCTTAAGTACTGCCAATAGCGATAAGGAAATTACGATTATAGAACGCTCTGAAAACTTAAATGTTAGTGTTACCTACTTAAAGGGATTGCGCGAATATGAACTTAAAAAAGCCTACTCAGACGACAAGCAGATTCAGAATATGATGGAAGAGTCTATATTAGTGATTGAACAATTAATATGGCTTTCTAATTTATCAGAAAAGATATTTAAAATTACAGCGAGTATCGCTGCACAAAAAAGAATGGAAGACCCTAATAGGTTAATTTCATTAAGAAAAAAAATCCTTCCATAAGTGGAAGGATTTTTTTTTATTACTCTTTACCATCTACATAATCTTGTAGATAATCAAAGCGTTCTGTTAGCTTCTTGTCTTTTGTGACAGTTGCTCTTTTTAATATTCCGTCTTTATCTCCGTTGAAAAAAGCTGGCATAATATCCTCTACAAATACTTCTCCAAAGCCTTCACTTGCGTCTTTTGGTAGTTCTGTAGGTAAGTTATCAATAGCCATCACTGTAATTGCAGCTGGATGGTCAAACTCTACTTCCTCATCTTTACCTGGGTGGTAACCATAGAAAGGCTCTTCGATAGTAGAGGCTCTTAATGTAGATTCGATTGGTCCTTGATCTACATCACAAGAAATATCTCCAACAAGTTTAATTTGATTTTTTGGCGAATTAAGCATGTCTTTTGTTAGAATCTTAGGTGATCCTGTTTTAAAGAAATGTCCTGCCATAAGTATATCAGCTACTTGAGAGAATTTTTCAAAATCACTCTCATACTGATCAGGGTTGTCATAAAAGTCTTGCTTATTCCCCTCTTTTCCATCTATTCTTTTATAATAGTCTGTTACACCAATTTGCGTATAAACAGGTCTATCGTATTTCTGCGTTAAAAAGTGTTCCACAGAAACCTTCTTAATTTTCATACCATCCAAGATTTCCATAGCTCCTTTCGCTACTTTACCATGTCCGGTTAATACAATCTTAATTGGCGGAAAGAATTGCTTTTTTAAGCGATATATCAAATCTTCTTTGTGCAATAGCGTTTCTGCTTTTGCAAGACTGAATAATTCATACTTCAATCCAAACCCTCTCAATGTGTTATAGGCACCTACGATTCCGGCATATCTACCGAACCCTATAATTCTCGTGTTCTTCCCGTCTACAAACGTCTCGTGATCCATTAATGTGATGTTCTTCTCAATGCAAGCTTTTAAAAGCTCACGGTTATGTTCTTGTTTCTTTATTGTATGCGAAAAAAAGACATAAGTTTTATTTGGTATGAGTGCATCAATTGGAATTTCTTTGACTCCTAATAGTATATCGCAATCAGATAAATCATCTGATATTTCAAGACCATAAGCAGCGTACTGCTGGTCTGAAAAAACTCTTATATCAGAAGGTTCTATCGTAATACTCAACTCTTTATAACGTTCAAGAGCATTTTTCACTTGATTAGGACAAAGGACAACTCTCCTATCCGGAGGAGATTTCCGTTCTTTTATAATTCCTATTTTCATAATTAATAATTTGGTTGGTTTAGTTTTTTTTGTGTGGTATTTGGTTGGAAATTCAAATTTAGAATTATTTCTGACTTGTACAAAAAAGTAGTAAGAAAAGTGTATTTTTTTAAATCTACTTTAAGAATCTTTTGAAAAAGTCAAATATTATTGTACTTTTGCAGCATGTTACAAAGCTAATAAAGCTACGGGGTCGATCGGTATTGACAGCGAGTGGAATTAGTTAGTAAGCACGTCGAGCGTTGTTATGTAGCTCGTAAATCTCATGTAACGAACTTTTTAAACGGCGAAAATAACTACGCTTTAGCTGCTTAATCTGAATTATAGTAAGATTTGCTTTTAGTTCCCACCAGGTGGGAAAGCTAAATTCCTCTAAAGAGCCTTGGTTTATGGCGCTTTGTCGAGAGGAACCGTAAAGTAAACCTAGATCTACGAGCGTCTCGTAAATAGGTCGAAATCTTAGAGACTAAGTTGTGAGTGGCTGTTTCTTGCCAAGCTCACAATCGAAAATCTAATAAGGAACTAAGCGTGTAGAAAGCTTCCTGATTGCTTGTTTGGACCCGAGTTCGATTCTCGGCGACTCCACAGAAAAAAAGCCTAACTATTGATAATTAAATAGTTAGGCTTTTTTTATATCCAAATCTGTACGCTTTTTGTACGCTTTTATTTTTGAGATATTTTTACATGCTTATTTGAATGCTGTTTTTTTCTTTACTTTTTTGTCTAAAAATTACAGTTTTTAACAGATTTTACCGTTATGAGATATGAATCAAATAAGTTAAAAAAATAGTTATACAATAAAAGTGATATTAGGGCTATTTTAACTTCAGAAATTGGATCAATCTCCCCTACTCTTAGTCTTTAAAATAAAGAGTTGTTTAATAGTAAGAGCGTATATTAAAAAAAGAGATAGATCCTATAATTATAGCTTCTATCTCTTTTAAATTTTTATTTAAATATTTCTCGATCAAAAGAAAGAGGGATTTACACCCTACTCCGTATGTCTTATAAATTGCGGCTTTCAGGCTTTTAATTTTTTGTGTGCCATGAAATAGCCGAGCTTTTAAATCAATGATTTTTTAGCGAATTAACACATTTTCAAATATATAAAGTTTTTATTTAATAATCAATACAAATATATCTGTTTTGTTATTTTTTCACTTGATAAGACAGTTTTAATTTATTTAAATCAATAAAAAGAGAGAGAGCTCCTAATTGTATCTATAAGGAATTAATTCACCATAAAAATTATTATCCACTCTGTATATATGATTATTCTTATCTTTTTCACATTTACCTATAATGCCATAGTTTTTATCTGTATATAAATAAACGCTACCGCAACACCCTTCTTTTAAACAACTAGCAATCCTTCTTCGAAAAGTAAAACTCCAAAGCGAATCTCTATAAATCGAAATGAACGGTTTACTGTCAAATAAAACCTCCTTACCTACTCCTAATTTACCACTAAAAATTAGATACAAAATCTTTAGTGGAAATTTTGTCTTCATAATACGTTCTTTATTAAAAAGTACAAACGCCATGGCTAAACAAATACAAATCATTAGCATTATTAGACGCATTGTTTCATTTCTAGAAAAAACAAATGAAACTGTAAATATTACAATAGAAAAAATTATCCGAACT
>JASLGC010000007.1 GCA_030150335.1 Flavobacterium sp. | reverse complement strand
CAAAATTCCTTTTAAAAAGTCAACTGCTTGACCTTGAACAACATTTTCCAAACCTTTAAGTTTCGTAAGGAAAATTTTTCTTTCTTGTAGTGAATACTCTACACTAAGTAACCCTTTTTCAGATTCATACTCGAACTGACGCAGCAACTCATTGTCTTTGATTTCCATTATATCTGTAAGTTTTAAAGTTTCCTAAAACTATTATAGCCGACATGGTCCACTAAGTAATTTGTGGAGAAGTAAAGTAAAAAAATAAATACGCCGTATTTCTTTTTTAAAGTCGCTATAATTTTTATATTTAGCAAAGTTCGGAAATATATTCCAATATTCCTCGAATATTCCGTTTAATTTATTTAAAATGAGCAAAATACCTATTTACTTCTTACCTGGTATGTCCTCTACGTCAGTTATTTTTGAAAAACTCAATTTGGATAATTCTAAGTTTGATGTAACCTTTTTAGAGTGGTTGCCTATTGTTGAAAATGAAAATTTAGAAGATTATACCAAGCGTTACTTATCTCTGATATCGAAAGAAAACCCTGTTCTTATAGGTGTTTCTTTTGGTGGAATTATTGCTCAAGAATTAAGTAAAATAATTCCTGTAAGAAAAACAATTATTATATCAAGTGTACGTTCTAATAACGAATTCCCTACATTATTTCAGTTTTTAAAGAAATCTAAGTTGTATAAATTGTTGCCTACAGGCGGTACGAATAACTTCTTAAATCTTTATAAATCGCTTGTTTCTGAAAAGAAGAAAAAAAGACTGGAATTATACAACAAATACTTACCTTTAAGAGATAAAGACTATCTTGATTGGTGTATCAGGGAAATTCTAAATTGGAAACAAGAAAAGCCCATGGAGAACGTTATTCAAATTCATGGAACTAAAGATGAAGTCTTTCCAATCAAGAACATTAAAAATGCTATTACAATACCGAATGGAAATCACGCAATGATTATCATTAAGTATAAATGGTTTAACGAACATTTAGAAAAATTAATACTATCAAAATAAAATGAATAAGACAGTTAGAACAGTAATTTCATTAGCGGCAGTGGTTATTGTTTCCTCTACGTTTATATTTTCTACTTCATTAGCTAAGCAATCAACTAATAATGAAGACAAATCTTACGCAAACGAACAAATATATCATTTACCTAAAAACGCTGAGTTTGCAGGTGAAAAAGTGCCTTTACACAAAATTGACGTAAAGGAAAGATATGATAGAGAAATGATTGTAAACACAAACTTACATGGTACTACAATCATCACTATTAAAAGAGCAGAGAGATTCTTTCCTATCATCGAACCTATCTTAAAGAAAAATGGTATTCCTGACGACTTTAAATATTTATGTGTAATCGAGAGTACGTTGTCAAATGCTGTTTCTCCTGCGGGTGCAAGTGGTTTCTGGCAATTCATGAAAGGTACTGCTAAAGATTACGGCATGCTTGTAGATGAAACGATTGACGAAAGATATGACTTAGTTAAAGCAACAGAGGCTGCTTGTCAGTATTTCAATGATGCTAAGGCTCGTTTTGGAAACTGGACTATGGTAGCTGCTGCTTACAACAGAGGTATGGCTGGTATGTCACGTGCAATGGATAGTCAATACGTTGATAATTACTATGATTTATTCCTTAATCAAGAGACTTCTCGCTATGTATTTAGAATCTTAGCGTTGAAAGAGATTATGAGCAACCCTATTAAATATGGGTTTGACGTTCCTGTAGAGGAAAGATACCACATCGTTCCTACTAAAAAAGTTCGCGTTGATTACGATATTGACGACTTAGCTTTATTTGCTAAAGAGCAAGGAATAAACTACAAGCTTTTAAAACTTTACAACCCTTGGTTGGTAAACACAAGTTTGAAAGTTAAAAACAAATCATACGATATTGAAATTCCTACAAAGGGAATCTAAAATAGAAAAGACACTTCTTTCCGAAGTGTCTTTTTTTTATTTATACTGCCGTAGCCTTTATTGCTATTTTGACTTATAATGGATTAATCTGAAAAGTCAGAGCTTAAAACAATAGATTACACTATCTGAACACAAAAAAGTTTCCATCTCTGAAATCCCATTTGGTTAACAGATACTCCGTATTGAAAAACCTATTTATTATAATTGTAATTGGTCTGAAAACGAAGCAATACGACACTCATCATAGTTTCATAAAGGGTTCAATTGTATTTGCCTTGTAAACTTATGACAATATGCGGCACTCTAATCTATTCAGTTATCTAATAAACTACCAGTTCTATCAATCGTCAATTCAAATCCCATCAATCAACTCTCCCATTTCCCGTATGATAACAACGCTTTGTGTGCAGGAGTTGAGAAGTTATTCCCCCTACATCACTTTATATCTTTAAAACGAATGAATACCTTTTAAATAGAAAAAGGAATGATTCTATTCACTATTTTACACACATCTGTCTCGAGTAATTCCACAGTGGTATTATACATTGCAACAAAACCCTCTACTCAGTGCCAATTCATCGTTTCCAAGTAAACTAAGAGATTACTAAACAATGCTGAATCATTAATTGCATCCTATTCAAAATCTATAGTATCTTTGTCCTCATCAAACCCCCACTTTATTCAAACTATGGACAAACAACAATACATATCAGCCGCAATTGAGCTAATTAAAAGTAAAAATCTTGAAACTCCTTTCTATATTACTAATGGATGTGCCGTGACAGATTTAGATATGTACTTGAATAGTTTAAAAAAAGGATACCTGAATAGTGTTGACCCACGTTTAGAAAAATTATTCTACGATAAGATTGAGCAGTTAAAATCGTTTTAACTCATTCATTACTTCTTCTTTTAGAAAGGAAGTTATAACTTCTAATGTTTCTTCCTTGATTTCCTTGTGAGGAGTATGCCCTACGTTATCAAATATCTTAGACTTTGCAACTCCTTTTACATTATCCAAGGTAACTGATACCTGCTCTAATGTTCCGTATTCATCATTTACACCTTGTATAAACAAAAGTGGCGCTGTGATATTCTGCATGTCTTGTACTACACTCCAATCCCTATAAGAAGGAGCTAACCAAGTATCTACCCATGCTTTCATGATATCATCTACCCTATCGCCGTGGTATTTTACTAATCTATCTTTTAGATTGGTTGTTTCATAAGCTATTTGAGCTTCTCTCACGCCTTGTAACGTAATATCTTCCACAAAAACGTGTGCAGCTTCTGCTATTGTACATATTGTCTTATTTGGATACAGAGCCGCAAACAATAAAGCTATTGATGCCCCATCACTATGTCCAAATGTACTAACATGCGAAATATTCAATTCCTCTAATAGCAGATTTAAGAAATCAGCTTCTTGTTTCAAGTAGTCCTTTGACCTAACTGATGTTACCATTTTATCAGACAGACCATACCCTATTCTATCATAGACCACTACATCGCAATTAAGACTATCTGCAAGCAACTCTGGCCAATCACGCCACAATGTTACACATCCTAAAGAATCGTGCAGTAAAACTAAGGTAAAGTGATTTTGAACAAGGTTAGTTTGTTTGAGATGCTTTATAAAAACATTCTGTTGGTTAACTAAAACATATCTTTCTTCTGTGGTGTACATATCTTATCTATTGTAGGAAAGCTAAATAACACAAAATATGTTGAAATTGGAAGTTCTAATGAAAATAATAAAGTTGTGTAGAAAAGTATAAAAAACAAAAAAGCCCTTGAAATACAAGGGCTTTTTCTGTGATCCAATCAGGATTCGAACCTGAGACCTACTGCTTAGAAGGCAGTTGCTCTATCCAGCTGAGCTATTGGACCTTACCAAATCACTGGGATTTTTTGTCGGGGTGGCAGGATTCGAACCTGCGACCTCCTGGTCCCAA
>JASLGC010000345.1 GCA_030150335.1 Flavobacterium sp. | reverse complement strand
AAACTTTTTTTTAAAAAAATTAAATAAAACTTTTTAAAAAGTAAGAATGGCTCTTTTTCTTAGTGAAATTGGTAGTTCAGCATTGTTTCGTAATCTGTAAGTTTCAAAAAGGAGAGTGAAATGGTGAGAAAAAGATGTCTTTTGTTTAGAGTTTAGTATTCAATAGAAGTAGCAAGAAGTAGGTGTATGAAAAACAAAGGTTGAAACCTGTCCTTCCTCTATCAAAAAGGACATTAAATGTTTAAAAGCAATTAGTTTTGTTTTGGTCACGTTTTGGTCTTGTTCGGAAAACAGCCTCTCAGCCCGAGTAAACACTGGAGTTTACCGAAGGCGACCAAAACAAATTAAAAATAGTGATAATTAATATGTTGTTTATCAGTAGTTTAGTTTTCTGAAAATTATCAAAAGTGAGCATTATGTATCAAAATCGTCAAAAGTGAGCAGAATATAGCAAATGCTATCATTTACTATCATAATTATCACTGTAAAAAAAAGACTTTAATAGAGTTTGTACGTTTGTCAAGAATCCAAAAGTTATACATGATGCAGAAAGATAAATTAACAAGGTATAGTCATTCAGTTATGTTCTTTTTTATGGGAGATGTAACTACTGTTGTTGTGACTATGAATAGGAGGTGTCCAAAACGTGGTTGTGTCTTGGGATAAAGTGTTCTTTTAGATTATGAGTGTAACGCTTAGTGAGGAGCTCACGTTTTGTGCCTGACGGATGTTTTGGTTCTGTCTAAAATTTACAAGCAATGAAATTAGGAAAGTATATAAATCAAAAAAGTCCTAAACAAATGTTTAGGACTTTTTTTGTACTCGGAGCGGGACTTGAACCCGCACGAACATTACTGCTCACTGGATTTTAAGTCCAGCGTGTCTACCGATTCCACCACCCGAGCTTCTTGGCAAGCAACAGGATTACTTCCTTATTGCGAGTGCAAATATAGAGTAAATAAATACTATATCGCAAGTAAAAAATGTATTTTTTTTAAAGAAATTTCTTAAGTGTTGTTTTTTAGTTTGTTATGAGTATAATTATTTTTCAATTTCGAATAGGTCTCCAAAGATATCTACGGAAAAATCTAATATTTCTGCCAAATCAAAGTTAGTGTTGATTTCATTAATGGCTTTTTCATACCTCAATTCAGTAGTAAACCTACGGCTTGTGGCATAAATATTATCTCCAATCGCCAATTTAAAAAATAATTTTCCACCAGGAGTTCTGAATTTTAAAAAGGAGATTAACTCAATATTGTTTTTCAAAAAATTAATAGTACTTCTAATGGCTTCTTTACTCGGATACTCCATACTTGTCATAAGAGTTTTACCTCTTCTGTGTTCAAAAGTATACTTAAACTTACCATTTTCTTTTAGGCTAATTACAAACGCGCTCATATCGAATTAAAACACAAGGTTTGAAACAAAAATTAATATAGGGGGAAAATAGGGAAATATATTGATATAGGGTAAAAAAAAAGTTCTAAACAAATGTTTAGAACTTTTTGTACTCGGAGCGGGACTTGAACCCGCACGAACATTACTGCTCACTGGATTTTAAGTCCAGCGTGTCTACCGATTCCACCACCCGAGCGTGGAATTTGAGCGAAAAACGGGGTTCGAACCCGCGACCTCAACCTTGGCAAGGTTGCGCTCTACCAACTGAGCTATTTTCGCATGGTGTTTTTTTAAGAACTTCGCTTTACTTCTGTATTGCGAGTGCAAATATAGAACGTTTTTTAATATTTACAACACCTTTTCGAAAAAAAATATTCATTATTTTTTAAGCTATTGATTTACAGAATGCTTTTTTTGAAAAAAAAAGCGAAATAAATATGTTGTTAAGTAAGAATTGCAAGTTGGAGATGAATTTACAGAGGCAAAAGAGAGGTTTTACTTGTGAAATATTAGTTTAAAAAGTAGAAGTACATTATAAAAAAGATAGTGAAAAGTAAAGTTAAGACGAGTTTACTCTCCGAGAATCTGGCACATTGCCGGCACATTCGTGGCACAATGCCTTTAAAAAAGGGCTTTTTTGTGGAGAAAGGTGCCAGTATTATGCCGATATTTTGCAGGGAGAGTTTATAAAAGTGTCAATGCACTTGTGCTAATCTCTCGTTTAGGTATAAAAAAAAGGGCTATTACCTAAGGATAATAGCCCGCGTTTTGCAGTTTTTTCGCTTCAGTAAAGACAGTTTTTTACGAAGACAATATGAAAAAAGGATATCTCATTGAGATATCCTTTTAGTATTTATTTTTTAAGCATTTGTTTCAATTCGTTGATTTTCATCATTGCTTCAATAGGTGTAATGGAGTTTACATCAATGTCTAAGATTTGTTGTTTTAAATCTTCTAACAATGGGTCATCTAAATTAAAGAAGCTCAACTGTATGTCATCCTCCACAGGTTTTACCTTATTTTGGTCCTTAACATGCCCTTTTTCGAGCTGTTTTAGCATCTTTTCTGCTCTTTTCAGTACAGTAGTTGGCATACCAGCCATCTTAGCTACATGAATACCGAAACTATGCGCACTACCTCCAGGTACAAGTTTTCTAAGGAATAGCACATTGTCTTTAAGTTCTTTTACAGATACATTATAATTTTTAACCCCTTCAAAATGGTCTTGCATATCATTTAATTCATGGTAATGCGTAGCAAATAGTGTCTTTGCTTTTGAAGGATGTTGATGAATATACTCGGCAATAGCCCAAGCAATAGAAATACCATCATAAGTACTTGTACCACGACCAATCTCATCTAACAATATTAAGCTGCGATTAGTAAGGTTGTTCAAGATAGAAGCCGTTTCATTCATTTCTACCATGAACGTTGACTCACCCATAGAGATATTGTCAGAAGCTCCCACACGAGTAAAAATCTTATCTACCGTACCCATCGTTACTTTAGAAGCAGGTACAAAACTTCCCATCTGTGCCAATAGCACAATCAAGGCAGTTTGTCTCAAAATAGCAGATTTACCAGACATATTAGGTCCAGTAATCATGATTATCTGTTGATTTGTATTATTTAGGTAAACATCATTTGCAATGAAAGGCGTGTCATAAGCCAATTGCTTTTCAATTACAGGGTGACGTCCATCTTTGATGTCTAATTCAAAACTATCGTTTATCTCAGGGCGAATATAATTATTGTCAATTGCCAATTGAGCAAACGACCCTAAACAATCCAACTGAGCAATTAAAGTAGCATTAAGCTGAACCGGTTTGATGTATTGTGCACACCAAGAAGTAAACTGCTCGTATAACTCCGTTTCAAGTCGATAGATTTTCTCCTCAGCACCTAATATTTTACTTTCATACTCCTTTAGTTCCTCCGTAATGTATCGTTCAGCATTAACTAAAGTTTGCTTTCTAATCCAGTCTGCAGGTACTTTGTCTTTATGCGTGTTTCTAACCTCGATATAATATCCAAAAACGTTGTTGAATGCAATTTTCAGAGAAGGGATACCCGTTTTTTCACTTTCGCGTTTCTCCATTGCGTCTAAGTACTCTTTTCCTGACGTAGATATTTTACGCAAGTCATCAAGTTCTTCATTTACCCCAAAAGCAATGGCATTTCCTTTAGCAATTGCTACAGGAGCGTTTTCGTGTATAGTAGTTGCGATTTTCTCTCTAAGTAATTCACAACTGTGTAATTTATTTCCGATGATTTTCAGAGAGTCATTATTGCTTTTAGACGCACCTTCTTTGATTGGGATAATAGCGTCAAGGGACTCTTTTAAATAAATAAGTTCACGCGGAGATACTTTTCCTGTTGCTATTTTTGAGATTAATCTTTCTAAATCTGATATTTTCTTGATTTGTGTTTGAAACAAGAATAACAGCTCACCATCTGCTTTTAGTTTTTCTACTACATTATGTCTATCGATGATTTTAGAAGCATCTTTTAATGGCAACGCAAGCCATCTTTTTAAAAGACGAGCCCCCATTGGCGACAATGTTTTGTCGATAACGTCAAGCAGGGTAATCGCATTAGGGTTAGAACTATTATATAGCTCTAAGTTTCTAATTGTAAAACGGTCCATCCAGACATACGCATCCTCTGCAATACGTTGAATATTGGAGATGTGTTGTATTTTGGTATGTTGCGTTTCAGATAAGTAGTACAGAATAGCACCACAAGCAATAGTACCTTCTTCCAAATCCTCAACCCCAAATCCTTTTAAAGAATTTGTTTTAAAATGAGTAGTTAATGATTCGAAAGCAAAGTCTTTTTTGAAAACCCAATCGTCCAGGTAGAATAGGTTATATTGACTACCATAAGTTTGAATAAAGTGAGTTTTGCTATTTTTTTGAACAAGAACTTCACTTGGAGTGAAGTTTTGTAATAATTTATCAATGTAATCTTGGTCTCCTTCTGTTGTTAAAAATTCACCAGTAGAAACGTCTAAGAAGGCGATACCGATTGACTTTTTAGCAAAGTGCACAGCACAAAGGAAGTTGTTTGACTTAGAATGTAATACTTCATCATTCAATGCAACACCCGGCGTAACAAGTTCAGTTACCCCTCGTTTTACGATTGTCTTAGTTGTTTTAGGGTCTTCTAATTGGTCACAAATAGCAACACGTAGTCCTGCTTTAACTAATTTAGGTAAGTAAACATTGATAGAATGATGTGGAAAACCAGCTAATTCAGTTTCACTTGGCGAACCAGCACCTCTTTTTGTTAGGGTAATCCCTAATATATTTGCAGCTCTAACAGCATCTTCACCAAACGTTTCATAGAAGTCACCAACACGAAATAATAAACAAGCATCAGGATATTTTGCCTTAATATCATTGTATTGTTTCATTAAAGGAGTTTCCTTCGTTGCTTTTGCTTTAGCAGCCATAATTCTTTGTTTTTATCAATTTACAAATATAGGTAACAATTTAGAAGAACTAAATTATCAGGTAGCCTATGTTTTAAGAAAGTGGTATGCCGTAATGTTTTTTTAAACTTCTGATGATTGTAGAGGTAACAACAGTTATCGATAGTCCTATAAGACACCCTGCAGTTACTGCAATACATCTAATCAATGGCGTCGCTTCTACATCTCCCGTATGTGGCTGTACAAGGATAATGATTAAGGCAACCAACGCTACGCGTGCCATATTCAAAATATTAAATAAGTAGCAGGTCATGATGGTTAAGAATACACCAAGCAAGCAAATGTATAGATTAGGTTCGTGGTGTATTTCTAAACAAACTAAACCAACAATGGACCCAACTAAGTTGGATTTAAATCGTTCTACAGAAAGTTTCTTAGAGTGTTTGCCTTCGGGGGAAATTACAAGCATAATGGAAATAAGTGTCCATAGCACTTCAAAACTTTGAAGTTTAAGAAATAAAAGATAGCCGATGTAAAAACCTATGAAACAACGGGTAGTATAAATGATTAGGGGTGATGTAATGATTTTTTGTATCAGGCTTTTAAACATGTATGATTTATTTTAGAACCTGCAAAAATACTAATGAATTATCTAAATAGCAATAAAATCTTGTTTTTTGAAATAATCAGCGTTAGATTGTTACAGTATTGTTAAGGAAAAATACAATACTGATGAAAAAGACAAACTAATTGCTAACAGAGGGAATTTGTATAGTAATATTCTCTTTTGTTGTAAAAGAGAGCATATCATAATGGGGAAAATAAGTAAAAAAGTCAATGATAATATCCATACAATCTCAATCACTAAACTAAGCCATTGTGAACTATATGGAGTTATAGTAAAATAGTCTTGTAAATAAACTATGAAAATTAGATTATTCAAGATAGTTACAAGTGATAGCTTATTAATATTGGTTTGAAACATAGTAGTGGTGTTTTATGTTTTTGCTAATATACTTATAATTACTAAACATTATTAGCTTTATTTAAGATTTTTTATGCTTGTTAATTCCTGTTATGTGAATAATTTATTTGAAAAGTTTAATTCTGTGAAGTGTTCCTATTTGATTATATAAAATCTATTTTTTCAGGTAGCGCGTAATAATTAATAGAATACTTATTTTTGCAGAAAAATTATCATTATGCGTAAATTAGCCAATAGTGAATTGGATAGAAAGAATGTAGAAGAGTTTAAGGCTTCAGAAAAAACTCCTATAATTGTAATACTTGATGATGTAAGAAGTTTGCACAATATTGGTTCTGTTTTCAGAACTTGTGATGCTTTTTTGATAGAAAAGGTTTACTTATGTGGTATCACTGCTACGCCTCCAAATAAAGAAATACACAAAACAGCTTTAGGTGCTACTGAAACGGTAGAGTGGGAATATGTAAAAGATGTTGTTACAGTAGTGAAACAATTAAATGAAGAAGGTGTTTCTGTTCAATCTGTAGAGCAAGTTGAAAAGAGTGTTATGCTAAACAACTTTGAAGTTGAAGCGGGACAAAAATATGCACTTGTTTTTGGAAATGAAGTAAAAGGAGTAAATCAAGAGGTAGTTGATTTAAGTAAAGGTGTGATTGAAATTCCACAATTAGGAACCAAACACTCACTTAATATTTCTGTGAGTGCAGGTATCGTAATTTGGGATTTATTTCAACAAATGAGTCGTTAAGCATTTAGCTTTTTCTGAATCATATCTAAAATAGTAATATAATCTTCTTGATTGGCTACAAAGTCCATATCAGAAATATCTATAATCAAAACCTTGTCAGATGGCAGGGTTTTGATATAATTAAAATAACCTTGGTTTACTTTATCTAAGTAAGTACCTGGTATCTCACTTTCGTAAGAGCGTCCTCTGGTGTGGATGTTTTCAAGTAATCTTTCTGTATTTTGATATAAGTACACATATAAGTCAGGCTTAGGCGTGTCTTTATACATGATATCAAATATTTGTTGATATAAGTTAAACTCGTCTTCTTCTAAGGTAATCTGTGCAAAAATAAGCGACTTGAAGATGTAATAATCTGCAATGATAAACTCTTTGAATAAGTCAAATTGCGATAAGTCATCAGATAACTGTGAATATCTATCTGCTAAAAAAGACATTTCTAAAGGGAATGCATAACGTGATGCATCCTTGTAGAATTTAGGTAAGAAAGGATTGTCTGCAAAGCCTTCTAATATTCTTTTAGCATTAAAATCTGTTGAAATACGGTTAGTCAACGTTGTTTTTCCTGCACCAATATTTCCTTCAATTGCTACGAAGTTCACATTTGTGAAACCGTACTTTTGAGTAGGCGCGGGTAGCGTACTAACTATTTTGTAAGATGTTTTATCTTTACAAGAAGAAAGTAGTGCTTTAAAGTCAAGTTTTAACGTTGGGTGTTCCCAATCTAAATTTAAATCAACAGCAGGTTGTAATACAAATTGTCTATCTTGCATCAATGGGTGAGGCACAGTTAGTTTTTCTGTATTATAGACTTCTTGATTAAACGATATTATGTCAATATCGATTATTCTTGCACTATATCCTTCGTGATTTAATGGACGGATTCTACCCAGTGTTTGTTCTGTTTCTAAAACTTTATGAATTACAGTTTCTGCATTTAATGTAGTATGAATATAGATCGCACAGTTGAAAAACGGATCACTTTCAAATCCCCAAGCAGGAAATTCATAAATAGGAGAAACTTTAATGACTGTACCAATATGCTTATGAATCAATTCGATAGCTTTTTCAATGTTAGAAATTCTATCTCCTTGATTGGTACCAATGGATAATACTATTTGATTTTGCGTAAACATAAGGCAAAGTAAATAAAAGAAATTTGAATAAACGCTACTTTTGTAGAAGTTAATAAGTGCAAATTTAGCGTTATAATATGTAACTATTTTTAGTTTTACATACTAATAGGGAAAATTGTTTTATATGAGATTTTTAAGAAATGTATTGGCCACTATCGTTGGGCTGTTTTTATTTATGATTATTCTATTCTTAGGAATAGTATTTATAGGGGCTGCTTTTGGTGGTAAATCCGATAGTGTAGTAGTGAAAGAAAACTCTGTAATCAACTTAGACTTGTCTAAAGTAAAGTATGATTATGCAGGGAAGTTTAATTTTAAAGACTTCGGACATAAAGAAACGGGGAAAGATGGTGTGTCGGATATTTTGAATGCGATAGAGTACGCTAAGAGTGATGATAGAATTAAAGGTATATCTATTTTAAATAACTCTTCAATGTTAGGAGTTGAGCAAAAAAGAGAGATTAGACAGAAGCTTGAGGATTTTAAAACAAGTGGAAAGTTTGTTCTTGCGTATGCGAATGTATATGAACAAGGAGA
>JASLGC010000339.1 GCA_030150335.1 Flavobacterium sp. | reverse complement strand
ATGTGTAAGAGTGCCCCTGTAGTTTATCTTTCTGCTCATGATAAGTATAAGAAAGAAGTAGGGAAAAAAAAGGCTGCTAAAATATTTGAGAAATATATAAGCGCATAAGCCTATTCCATAGATAATATTATTTAAAATAATGATCTACAGTTATAAAATAATATTTTGAATAAAAATATATAACTAATCCGGATTAATTATAAGATGTTCTTTATAATGTAATGTTGTATTCTTCTTTTTGAGTAGGAGAAACTTAATGACGATTTATCAATTATAAATGTCTAAAAAAAGTAAAGGGGGACAATATTACTTTTGATTTAATAAATTGATTAGTAATAGTCAAATGGATAAATACATTTTCTAAAAGCTACTTGTTCATAAGGTCATTATAGTTATTATAACTATAAGAGGACAAACTATTACTACAATTAAGTTTTACAGCTTACTACATTAAACCAAATCGTTCTATAGATTTGATTTCTAATTGCTTGAAGTTCTTTTGAGTAAATTTGTATAAACTACTATAGTTTCTAAACTTCATTTTAAAAGCAATTTCACTTAATGTATTATTACTAAACATTAATAAGTGAAGTAATTTCGCCATTTTTAATTCCTGGCAATATTCATTGAAAGTGATTCCAAAGATTGTTTTAAAGTTTTTGTAGAATGTTGAATAAGAGATTCTGTAAGGAATAATAAATTCTTTAATTGTTACAGGTTTTTCTACTTCAATATAATCTTTACACAAAGCTTTGTACTTCTTAGCTTTCATGGCTAAGTTAATGTCCTCTTTTTCAAAATTGCCGTTGCTTGGACTGTCAATAGTTTTAAAAAGTTGGAAATAACAATTATTATTTTCGTAATTCTTGTATAAGATTCCGATATAATTCTTGTGATCTAAACTGATCGTTACTACTTTAGGCCAGGACGCCGCTAAATTTTTGAACTGTAATATATCATTCAATATTTGGTCTGCTAATTTCTTAGAAACATCAAGGTCAGAATTATTACAATGTGATTGAATAAATTTGTCTTGATGAAAAACTAATAAGTGGGATGATACTTTAGCATTAGCATTTTTTTCTGCATTGTATCCAAACAATTCACATTTAGAAAAATAGTCTAAAGTTTGACTGTAAAGATTAGATAACTGATTTAGATATTGCTTGTGTACTTCTAAACTCACATTATCTGGTACAGGAAAAATTTTAATAAATGAAGATAAGAACAGTTGGTTCGTTTGAAAGAAATCTTCAAATTCGTAGTGTTTCATTGTTTTGTTTTTGTTTTGTTGTTTTTACTTTTCGATTTAATGTTTATTATACATATATGTTTGGTTTAAATGATTTAATTACACAATTTGTAACAAGTATTAGTACAAAATCTACATTATCTTTAAATGGCAAGTTTAAAAATGGATGCATTTTACAGACACACCAAGCAATTTGGCTTAATTGCTTGATGTGCTGGAATTCTTAATTTGGCTACATATAAGAATTCTTTTTGAGTTATAGAATGGAATTCTATGTCTGGCTACTCAATATCTGGATTTAGTACTTAAACTAAGTTACGACTTTAAAACTATAGTATTGTAATCTATTGATTATTAAACTAATGATACTTGAAATGTTTGGTTATTAAATTCAAGTTATTTGAAGTTTATATTACTGTGCACTACTATTAGTTATTATCATTAGTGTAAAAATATTTTTATGTAACATAAAATGTATAATTAATTTTTTTGATATATTTCTTATTAATTATTCATTGTAAAGTTGATAAGATTATTGATGTTCTCAAAGCTGAAATTATGTATATTGATGTACTTTTCTTTATTTAGATGTAGAAATATTTACAATCGTATTTATTAGTTGACAAAAAGCGAACATTGCTTATTTATTCTCAAAATTTGAATATAAATAGTGATAAAAACATTTTTTATTTTGGTAAATTTTGTAATTATTTTCTTTTTCATTTTATTCATGTATTTTTCTTTAAAAAGTATGTAATACTTTCATTTTAATTAATTTTATAGTCTTAATGGTAACTTAAAAAAAAATATTTTTATGATAAATTATATAAAAATATTTGTTTTTTTATTTTTAAGAGTATACATAAATTGAATAAAACGTCAAATTACATTTAAGTAGTTGTCTTTAAATATTGTATGTTTATAAAAAAAAATATGAAGAAATTAGTTTATTACTTTGCTTTTGTTCTATGTGGAGTTTTTGCTCAAGCGCAAGACAAGAATCCAGAAACCTTTATTAATAATATAAGTAAGCATTGCGGAAAAGCATACGTTGGTAAAATAGTCAGTAATCCTATTCCCGCAGATTTTGAGGGAAAGGAACTTATTATGTATGTAATGTCGTGTGAGGCAAATGAAGTTAAAGTCCCTTTTTTTGTAGGAGATGATTTGTCTCGAACATGGATATTTACTTTAGAGGGAGGTCGTATTAAATTAAAACACGATCATCGTCAGCTAAATGGAGAGCCAGATGAAATTACTATGTATGGGGGAACTACTACAAATACGGGACTTACAGATAAGCAGTTTTTTCCAGCAGATCAAGAAACTTCTGAGCTTATGCCATCTATATCAGGTAATGTGTGGTGGGTGTCGATTGACAACGATGAGTTTACTTACAATTTAAAACGTGTAGATAGTGAAGGTAGCTTTAGAGTTGTCTTTGACTTGAAGCAAGCAGTGGAAACGACTAAAAGACCATGGTAGTCTTTAAAAGGATATAATTGTGAGTGTTTTTATCAACTTGTTTAATTATCTTGCTATTTGAAATGAAATAAGGTTACAAATGACAGTAGAAGAATTAAATAGTTTAAATAAACCAGTATTGTTGCAATTCTACGCCGATTGGTGCGGTCCATGCAAGATGTTAAAAGAAACGATGGTGAGATTAGAGCCAGAGATTGTTGGTTTAAATGTAGCTGTAGAAAAGGTAAATATAGATATCAATAGAGAACTTGTTGAAGAATTTTTCATACGTTCTGTTCCTACATTAGTCTTGTTGAACGAGCAAGGAGATATTATGTGGAGGCAAGGAGGACTACCTTCTCCTCAAAAGATACTACAAGAAGT
>JASLGC010000337.1 GCA_030150335.1 Flavobacterium sp. | reverse complement strand
AAAGAAAAACTATTCCCTGTTATTAGTAATCAACGCATGAATGGATACCTAAAAGAGATAGCTACTATATGTGAGATTAAAAAGAATTTAACCTTTCACTTGGCAAGACATACCTTTGCCACCACTATTACACTAAACAATGGCGTGCCAATTGAATCTGTAAGTAAGATGCTTGGACATACTGCCATTCGAACCACGCAAATCTATGCAAAAGTATTAGAACATAAACTTGGGGAAGATATGGACAACTTAAGAGAAAGAAGACTTCTTCAGGAAAATCACAAGTACAACTTTGAAGAGTCAAATTAAACCACCAAAAGACAACAGAACTAAACCAGTACATACAAATTGTTATTTAGGGTTAGAACTAAGCTTGTAGCAGCTTAAAAACAAATCAAAACTAACCCTAAATAGTATTTATTATGAAAGTTGAATTTATTACAAAAGAAGACCTTGAGATTTTTAAACAAGAGATTATTACCGAGATAAGAAGATATAGCCCTTTTAATAGAAAGAAAGATCAAGAAATCAAACAGTGGATCAAAAGTTATGAAGTAAGAAAGCTCCTCGGTATATCACCTGGTACATTACAAAATATGAGGCTAAAAGGCACGATACCTTTTAAGAGGATTGGTAGATTGATGTTTTATAGGTATGAAGATATTTTAAAGATGATGGAAAGTGAATGATACATCCCCAACTATTGATGATGGTTGGGGATGTATTGCTTCAACACAATAGTTCATACTTCCGATACAATAATTTAAAACCTAGCATTCATAAGGGTTTGAAGGATATGTGTATTAATTTCGCACAACACGAATTCAGAAATAATTAACAATAAAGTCAACTCTTGTTTTTTAACAGATTAATCTTAGTAAAGTGAAGGGTTTAGAGTAAGAAGTGTAATCATTTTTAGGGTAGAGATGTTAGGTCTTACAGTTATACAGAGGGATTATTGGAGTATTCTTAAAAGAAAACAGCTCCGCATGGGAGCTGCTATACTTAAACCAATTACTTGTTGTTTAAAATCTATATTAGGTCTTTGAACAAATTACATTTAGCTTCCCAAGTTTCATCATACTTCATTGTTTTCTCAAAAAACCTTAGTATTTATAATTAATTATTTTAATTGCTATCATAAATTCAAGATACTCACTACAAACCAGCATTCTTCTTAGCTTCCCAACGCCCTAACTCTTCTCTCTTTTTAATCTGATGTAAAGCCATATTCTTTATTTCTTCATCATCTGTTAATTCTACTAATTGTTTTAATCCCTCTACATTATAAGGCTCAGGTTGCGCTCCTATTGCATATATAATCTTACGGATATATGGGTATCGAAAATCCTCTGGACTCAAATATTTTGGTATATTATTTAAGGCTAATAATAATAATTCAACATTATTATTATTTGAATTTAGCTCAACCTGAAAACTGAGAATAAAATCCTCATGCTGAAAATGATTCTCTAAGAACAAATACTTTATATAAAGTAATTCTAATTGACTCTCAGTAAACACATTTGGTATAACCCATAACACTATTTCAAACAAATCATTATCTTTAGTTCTATAAGCTTCTTCTAACAATTTAAAAAGGTATTCGAAATTCAATTTATCTCCAATATTTTCAGATAACTCATCATAAGTAATCACGTCATCATAAAATTTGTCCAAATTAGTTATTATTGTCTTGTCTATTTTCATTTTTTTATTTTATTTATTTAAACTCCAATATATTAGCTCCATCTACACCGTTAAAATATTGTAAACCACCATCTTGTTTTTTTCCTAAACCAATATTTACTTGCCTCAATCTTGTTTCTTTAATTGTTTCTTGCTTAAAATACACTTTCCCTCTTTTTTCCCAACCAGAAATATTAATCGATTCCATACTAGGAAACAAACTTTTAGTTCGCTTTGATTCATCGCGTACACCATTTACAATAAGATTATCCAAAGTACCAGGTTTCATCTTAAACATAACAATAACACCATCTCCTCCATATCCAACAGACTGTATATATTCTAATGTTGGAGAGGTAAAAACTTCTGAATTAGGAGAATTTAAAGGAGCTCTTATTTTTCCTTCTTTTACTAAATATACATAATCTTCATAACTCATTCCTCTAAAGAATACTTCCCCTTTTTCATAAACCTCGTAATCTCCGATTTTTTTTACAAACTTACCTAAGTCAAGTTCATTGACTAACCTCCGAGCATTACTTACCATCTTTGCAAGTTCTACTGGATCATCAACAATTAAATACTGTTTTGTAAGGCTATTGTTTCCTTCACTTGGTAGTTTAGCTACTGCTTGTTGTACGTCCTCAGATAACTCCTTAAATTTCTTAAAATTGTCAAAATCCAATAAAGCTTTGTTTCCACTTTCTCGAACAAGTTCAAAACTCGCTATCCCCTGCTTTGAGTCAGTGACTAATAAACTGGAGCTTTTATCAGAGTATGCTTAAAAGAAAACAGCTCCAAAATGGAGCTGTCTATCTATTCTTTTTCGAAGATATGTAATGTATTGTCCTGAGTATGGATAAAAACTCTGTCATTACTTACTTTAATGCTCCCAATACCTCCATTCTTAGGTTCAAAATCATGTTTAAATAACAGTTGCTTCTTATTAAAATCCAAAACTCCAAACTTTGCCTTATCGTCACCTAATGTCTGAGTAAAATAAAAAACTCCCTCTTTTGCCACACATCTATGGTCATGTATATTATCAAAACCTTGTTCCTTTACTACCTCATTAACATCCCATTCTTCTAATGCAAGAGTACTTGAATCTATTCTACACAAAATATTTTTATATTGACTAGTATAAATATATTTACCGTCTTGAAAGAGTGGACGTGAAAAACTATGATACTTCTTTAACTCCTTTCCGCTATGTACATCTAAACAAAATAAACCTCCATTAACGCTTCCTGCCACATTAAAAAACACTTTATTTTCTATACTTATTATTTCGTCATATAAAAATGCTTCATCTGATTCTATAAGTTTGGAAAAAGAATGCTGCCAAACAAGCTCATTTTTAAAGTTAAACAATGCTATTTTATCAGCATTCTTACTGATAAACAATTTGTCAGTAATTACTTTCCAGATTCCATTAAGTCCGTAATTAATAGAATAAGTTTCTTTTATTTCAAATGTTGAAGAATCAATTTTTGCAACTTTTTTTACCTTGTCTTCTGTACTTCTTACATTAGCAAAATAAAATCGATTGAACATTAAACTTTCTATCTCAAAAGGAAAGCTTAATAAATAATCTAATTCTTTTTCAACAATACTATTATTAACAATTAAAGAACACATATTCAAAATATCTGAAACTACAAAACAATCATTAATTACATAAATTGATCTTGATATAATAGGAGATACAGATTCTTCTAATAAAAAATCTTTATCTAATGTCAGAGAGAAAAATTTTTCATCTATACTTATTAATCCAAGTGAAACATTTGTAATTCCAAAACTCTTTATACTTTTTATACTTTTTCGAAATTTCATATCCAATTATCTGAAAATTAATTTATAATTTTTATCATCTTTGAAACTATTTATTATTGCCTCTACAATCTCCTCTGGAAGATCATCATCTAAATCAGTTCTATTAAGTAATTTATTAGCCTTTTCCGCAGATATTTTCTTTAAGGCTTCTTTAGACTCATTTGTTGATAGATACTCTACCAACTTCTCTTTTGTCATTCCTGTTCCTTCCATTCGCCACTGGATTTCATCTAAACTCTTAGCATTAAATAAATCACGCTCTATAAATTGTTCTTTGATTGTAGAACTTGAAATACTTCCTGGTCCTGATTTATACTCTACTTTCAAATTGGCAGGGCTACAATTAATACACAAAGAACGTCTATAGAGCTATTCGCCGAAGTTGGTCTTGCATTTTGTATAGAATGTTCAAACTTCAACTCTTTACCTGCAAATATACTTCCATTTGCATTTAAATCGCGAATCATCCAATGTACTCCTTGCTTATAATTATTTCCGACCTTATCTGTTCTCTTGAATATATTGATAATCTTGTCAAAATTCTCTAAACTTGTACCTGGGTTTTCTTTAAGGAAATTGCCAAATTTATTAAGTTCGTATCTTCCTCAAATTTCACATCTTAGTTACACTTTAACTCTTTTAATTCTATCTGTTATTGACGTCTTTCTATTTTACCTATTTCATAAAAATAAAACGTTACTCTTGAATTTTCATCCACTCCTTTTGGATAAAATAAAAAACAAATAGGTTTCTGTTATTTCACTTCATATAACCTTAACAATATATTATTATAATAGTTTTTCTAATCAAATAATGTATTTTTGTGAATATTACTATTCCAAAACATTATGAAT
>JASLGC010000308.1 GCA_030150335.1 Flavobacterium sp. | reverse complement strand
ATAAAAAAAGCTCATTTGATAATTCAAATGAGCTTTTTTTATATTTAGTATTTCCAAGCCAATATACGGCTTACTTTATTTCCTTGTTCCATTGTGATAACGCGAACCTCTTTAGCTTCCGATTTTTTCAATAAGTTTTGCAGTGGTTTTAAATGGTCTTTGTTTGACACTAATGTTGTAAACCATACTGCTTGTCTTTTGAAGTGCTTACTCTCGTAAATATAGTTCGTTATGAACGCCTTTTCACCACCGTCGCACCACAACTCATTGTTCTGTCCACTAAAGTTCTGTACAGGTCTTCCAATTACTTCCTTGCCAATGTTTTTCAACTTCTGTGTAGTCTTAGCCATCACTTCTTCGCGAGATTTGAAGAAAGGAGGATTACAGATAACCACATCAAAGTATTCTTTCTCTTGAATGATATTCTTTAGAATATTTCGTTTACTTGGTTGGAAGCGAATATTAACACTATTCTTTAAGTGAGGATTGTTGTCAATGATGTGTTTAGCTGTCTCAATTGATTGTTTTTCCGATTCAGAAGCTACAAATTGCCAACCGTATTCTGCTACTCCGATGATAGGATAAATAGCATTAGCTCCAATTCCCAAGTCTAAAATCTTCACACCTTTACCTGTTGGTATTTGCATATTATTCCCCTCAGCCAATAAATCAGCGATATAGTGAATATAGTCCGCACGTCCAGGAATAGGAGGGCATAGGTTTGTTTTAGGCATATCCCAAAACTTAATTTTATAATCCTTCATCAAGATTGCTTTGTTTAGCAATCGCACAGCCTCCGGATTAGCGAAGTCAATAGTATCCACCCCAGATGGGTTTTTAATAATGAAAGCCTCTAATTCAGGAACTTGTCGTTTCAGTTTGTCAAAGTTATAAAGCTCTTGATGCTTATTTCGTTCGTGTAACTTCTTTTTAGTTGCTTTTGCGTCTCTCATTATATTACTATTTGCTGCAAAATTAGACTATTTATGTGGTTTTTCTATATGATTAAGTAAACTTAACCTATAGGAAATAACAAACTTTAGATGATGAGGATTGGGAAGTCGGCTATTGTCTATGATAATAGTTTGCAAGTAAGCTCCTTGAGTAGTATTTCTTTGCATTTGTGATTGGGGTGTATTTTCGGTTTTTTTGAACTGATACATATAGGTTCATGGAGATAGTAAAAGAAATGCTAAAGCATCTAAATTACCTTCATGAAAGAATATAATTGCAGGGCCTTTGCATTATGCTTAAATTTATAAGATAAACAAAGAAAGAGAAATGAAAGTGTTTTATCGTTTAGTAAACTACGGAATTATAAGTTTGCTTGTATTGACTACAGTTGTTGGTTGCAAGCATATTTCCAAAAGAACGTATGAAAGTAAGTTCAAAACTACAGATACTAAATTATCCAGTTCTAACAAGATTGAGGAAGGTGCAACAACGGAAACTTACAGTGATGAAATAGTAGAGATTGCAGAAGAACAAGATAGCTATGGACCAGATACACGAAAAATTCAAAAGGTTTATAATAAATTTCCTATTGAGTTAACGGGTGATTTTGAAGGTAATGGTAAGCAGGTAGTTTTACAAGAGAAATACTATAGTAAAGTTATGGGCAAAGAAGTGACACCTTCATATTTTGCTTCACTGATGAATGAAGACGAAGAGTATCTTGCATTTTCAAAGTATAATCCAGTATCATACGCCGTTTTTCCTGGAACAACAATAGATACACTGTGGTTTTCTAAAGAAGATAATAATCCGGTATTGGGACTTCAATATTTGTATAACGAAGGCGACTTAGATGGAGATGGCGGAGATGAAATATCATTTGCTTGTTCAAGTGGCGCTAACACAAGAGCAACTTATTTTAATATTGTGTCGTATAAAAAAGGAAAATGGGTATTATTGCATCAAGAGTATATTATGGGATGGATGTTACCAGATTTAAAAGAAGGGAAGTATTTTCAACCGTTTACTCGCAAGATAAAAACAGGAGTTGTGAAGATGCCTGTTTTAAATATGGAGAAGGAAAATGATAGTATAGTTGTGAAATTAAAAAAGAAATAGACGAATATGGCTGAAAACAGTTTTGTAAATGTGACACTGTATCCTGCCTTTGCAGATGTTTTTACGAATGATGAATTAAAGGGCGTTTTTCACCCGCTGTGTAGTGTTACTTTAGCTAATGACGAACAGCTTCATTTTGTTTCTCATAATGGGATGTGGATAAACGAGGATGTAGAGTCAGATACAAATAACAGTCGCTTTGTTGTTTTTAAAGTGATTGATGGCAAGTATCAGTTTATTGGAAATACCGCAGTTTACGAGGGGTATGCTGTAGCAAAGCAAGTATATTCGATTATACAGGCAGACTTTGATATGAACGGTATTTCATATTTGAACAGCAAGAAAAAAACACAGGAGTATATAGATGAGATGCTTTCTAAGATAAGTGATATTGCCGTTGGGGAGTTTGATATAACTTATTATTTAGCAACCTTTTATGAATATTCTATTAATAAAGTTGACTATAATCGCAGTGGTAAATTTGGACGATTTAGACAAGTAATTGATGGTTGGGGAAAAGCAGATGAAAGTAAAATAGTTTATACAGATAGCGCAATGGTAGAAGAAATAGTAGCTGAGTTATCTGATGTTTTTGAAAATCAACGTTTAGATGAAATTGGCTATACGATAGGTAGTGAGTTTTTCACGGACGGGAACGATAATTATCTGTGTTATGACAAGGTCAATCAACTTGCAGTTGTTGTTAATCATTACGGTTAATTCAAAATATTAATTTTTAAAGAGCATATTGGTTTGAGCTGATATGCTCTTTTTTTATTGGTAAAAGAAGTGAAGTAAATAGTGAATATTCTTTATTGATCTTTCTTTATATTTTTTTATAAATGGATGTTTAATTTTATTGTTAAAAACGTGTATATTTATGTTTTACAGCATGTTGCGATAGCATTGAAATAACACTTTACAAATGGTCAATAGTACACAACAAGAACAAGAAGCTTTCTTTTGGGAGATAATAGAAAAGGCGGATACGACGAAAAAGCGAGCTAATGCTAAGTACGATGTATCTTCACATCTTGAGGAATTGACTATGGAATTAACGAGGCATAGCAATGGTCACTTGGTTGTTTTTGAAAAGGTAATGCAAGAGCAGTTGCAAGAAATGTTTACAGCTGAGATAGCAGAGTTATGCATCATGCTGGAATGTGAATTTATAGAAAATAAAGGGGTTATTGATTATAATGCTTATCTAACCGACGATGATTTTATTTATTTCCGATGTTGGTTGTTGTTGAAAGGAAAAGCAGTTTGTGAAGATGTAAAAGCCGATATACTGCGATTTGATATTGTAGCACATTATGATGAATCCGAAGAATATCGAGCGGAGGAGTTACTACTTGTTAGTGATAGGGCGTATGAGGTAAAAGAACGCGTAAAAAACTCTACGGAGATAAGGAATTTAGTAGTTAAATTGTTTCCAGAAGTAATGCATTATGACAGTATTCATCGGGAATTAAACCGCCCTATTAAAGAAGGAAAAGCATTGCAAAAAGAATATCCTGATTTAGTAAAGCGCATCTGTAAATTAAGAAGAAAATAAACGATTTTGAATGCTTTCTGTTTGCTTCTAAGTTAAAAGCAAGTTATAATAGATTGTGCGCAAAATAGAAAAATAATGGTATTTGGATTGGAAAGGTCTATGGCGATTTGCTATAGGCCTTTTTTTGTGAACTAAAGTCAAATAACAATTGACGTTGATTGAACATTACGAATGTTTTTTATGTAGTTTGGAATTAGCATCTTGATGAAAGTGTAAGTTGGTATTTTACTCTTTCTTTTGGGATGTAGATAGATGTGAAAAAGAGTGTTTCGAAGAAAAGGAAGTCGGTATGTTGTAAAGAGGGAAATAGTGATTTTTTACTATAACTTAACTGTAGAGTTTGGATTGTAATTTAGATACATCAATAGTGTGAAAACTCGTAGAAAGGGTAGTGTATAAGTGTTTACATAAAAAAAGAGGAACATAAATTCCTCTTTTTTACTATAATTGATTGCTATGGAGAGAGTATTAATCTGTACTATCTTCATTCTCATCTTTAGTCTTTCCATACTTGACAAACTCACCGTATGTAAAGTCAAGTTTTCTAACCTTTTTAAATTCTTTCTTTTTAAGAACTCCAATATAGCACGCATCATCCTCATTGCGTTCTAATTTGCAAATAACGTAGTCCTTATCCAGTTTTTTCTTAATATTTTTGATGATGAAAGGAACAACCTCTTCTTTGCTTATTTTTTCTTTTCTGATGGCAGACAGTACCTTTTTGTGTAGTTTTTTAGGGTCTATATCTACTACTTTACCTCTACAATCAAGTCTTTTCATGATAAAGTTAAGGATGTCCATATCAAGGAGCGGACTGTTTGTGTCAACTTTTAGAATAATATTTTGGTCAAGTAAAAACTCTAAAAAGTTGTTGTCTTTGATTGTTTCACGGGTATCAGATAAAATGGCTGTGTACTCAAGTGGCGATAGAAAAGAATGGAGTACTTGAAGATTTTCTTTTTTCATAATTGGCTGTTTTATGGTTTTTAAAATATAGGAATTGTGTAAGGCTATATCAAAGAAACATGCTACAAGTTACAAAAAAAAGATGTGTAATGAATTATTTAACAGTAGGTTGTGAATAAGGAAGGTAAAGAAGATAAAATAATGCTTATTCTTGAAGTTTGTAAATCAACTTAGCTTTTAGCCAAGCTCCTTCAATATTCTTGTAGTTTTCATAATCCTTTATAAAGCTGATAAAAGATTTATCGCTGTAATTTTGACCACTAATCACAGTTTGGTTTTTTTGAGAGACATCACTTCCTTGTAGGCTGAAAAAAGTAGTTGTAACAATTATTTCCTGTTCGTTTACTTTTTGTCCCCAATCAGTATAAGATTCAATATCGTTTTCAATTCGCAAGGAGTCATTCGCCCAATTGAAAGCATACTCGTTTAAAGTAGTTTCTTTTTGTGATAAGATTAGTTTATTATCTTCAAAAGTTAGAGATGTAGGAGTGAAGTAGGATAATCTTGCTTCAAGATTTTTACTATTTCCAGTAGTTTGTAGGGGTTCAATTGTTGAGTTGAAATTGAAAGAGATATACTCTGTAATACTGGTTTCGATTAGTTTATAAATGACTTCTTTTTTAATAGGGAAAGAGTCTTTTTCAAGGTTTGTTTCAAATGTGCTATTGCTATTATAGCAAGAAGTAAAGTTTAAAAGGATTAATGCACTAAGTGCCATTGTTCTTGTTTTAATTTTCATAATTGTTTTGTGTTGCTTTTTAAGTGTGGTAAAAATAATAAAAGAGCGATAAAACTGATTTAATATTTTTAATTTGTTATTAGTATTTTGTTATTTTTAAATAATTGCTTATTTATTAGGGTTTTTTATTAAGTATTGTGGTTTTTTATTGTTGTAAAAAATGAGAATTATAAGCTGTTTATCTTCGTTAATTATATGAGATTTAGCTACTAATATTGATTAATTAAAAAGGTGTTTAATTAAAATATTCACACCTTTAAACCTTTTGCCTTTTGTTTAAAAAAATGGCAATATTTATATAAAGAAAAGTTAAAAAACAAAAGACTTCTTTGGTTGTAATTCAATTTAAAAAAGTATTTTTGGATTTATTAACCCAAAAGAACACAAATGATTAGACTATATTCCTTGATAGTATTCATGGTTTTTACACTTGCTTTAATTAGCTGTAAAGGGGAGAATATACATCAACAAACAGTAACTGAAGTAATAGAAAAGAATGTTTATCCAAAACCGATGGGCTATGTGAGTGATTATGTAGGGTTATTATCTGTTGAACAAAGACAAGCGTTAGAAAAGCAATTGATTGATTATGAGCAAAAATCAACGAATGAAATAGCGATTGTTATTTTGGATTCAGTATCTATTGATAAGGATTTTGCTAATTATTGCATAAATTTAAGTAATGCTTGGGGAGTTGGAAAGGCAGGAAAGAATAACGGATTGATGTTTATTATGGATGCTAAGAACTACCGTATGCGTATTAATACGGGAGAGGGAACGGAAAAAGTATTAACCGATGAGATTTGTGGCCTTGTAATGAATGAGGTGATTATTCCAAATTTTAAAAGGGGCGACTATTACGAGGGGCTTAAATATGGAGTGGATGACCTTATACAAATTTGGGAGGATGAAATAGTAAAATAGTAAAGAAGATATTAAAAGCAGAGCATATAGTTCTGCTTTTTTGTTTAAATTGAGTAATGCTTGTTCAAAGAGTATTAAAAAGAAAAAGGTATTTGTTTTTTCGGCAGCTCATAAGTTATTTTGTTATAAATACTTACTTTTAAGTACCAACCAAAACAAATAGATAATGAGAGCAACTGAAATTCGTTTGTATATGTTTCAAACAGGCGTTTTGAAATGTAAAGAAAACAACATTAAAATGAATGCGTCATTAGACCCATACGAAATACCCGTGCCTTGGTATTTGATTACGCATCCTAAAGGGAATGTCATTATTGATGGAGGTAATGCCGTAGAATGTGCTATGGACCCTATTGGGCATTGGCAAGATATCACTGAAGTGTATTGGCCTGAGATGAAAATGGAAGAGGGGTGCTATCAGGCAATTTCAACCGTAGATGTTACCCCTGATAGTATTGCCTATGTATTGCAAAGTCATTTACACTTAGACCATACAGGTGCAATAGGGCGTTTTCCTAATGCAACGCATATAGTTCAACGCAAGGAGTATGAGTATGCCTTTACTGCAGATTGGTTTGCGGCTGGAGGGTATATTAAAAAGGATTTTGACAAGCCAGGGTTAAAGTGGCATTTTTTGGAAATAGAGAGAGATGAGGTGTTTGATTTGTACGGAGATGGTGTGATTAAGGTTATTCCTACTCCAGGACATTCACCAGGACATTGTAGTTTTTTAATCACTTTGCCTCTTGAAGGTGCTGTATTACTTACCGTTGATGCAGCTTATACTGTGGACCATTGGGAAGATAGAGCATTACCGGGCTTTTTAGTTTCGGCTGTGGACTCTGTGCGCTCTGTGGCGAAACTTAGATTTATAGCTCAACAAACAGAGGCTATTGTTGTTACAGGGCATGACCCTATTAAATGGGATACTTTTAAAAAAGCCCCTTCATATTATAAATAAAATATATCAAATGAAAATAAAAGCAGCAGTACTTAGAGAGATGGGGAAACCACGTCCCTATACTAAATCTAAACCATTGAGTATAGAAGAAGTAGAACTTGATAAGCCACAGAGAAGAGAGGTGTTAGTAAAGATTAAAGCGGCGGGATTGTGTCATTCTGATTTGTCTGTGATTAATGGAGATAGACCGAGACCTATGCCAATGGTAATTGGTCATGAGGCAGCGGGAATCGTTGTTGAGAAAGGAGAAGATGTTACTGATTTAGAGGTGGGAGACCACGTTGTTTTTTCATTTTTACCGTCATGTGGACATTGTATTTATTGTCAAACAGGTCGTGTAGCATTGTGTGAAAAAGGGGCTAAAGCAAATGCAGCAGGTACTTTATTAGGTGGTGGAATGAGGCTTCATCAAGAAGAGAAAAGTATATATCATCACATTGGTGTATCTGGATTTGCTGAATACGCTGTAGCCTCTGTTGATTCATTAGTAAAAATAGATAAATCATACCCTTTTGATATAGCCGCTTTGTTTGGTTGTGCTGTAATGACGGGAGTTGGTGCAGTAATGAATACAGCCCAATTAAGATTGGGCGAGTCAGTGATGGTTGTCGGACTTGGAGGAGTTGGCTTAGCTGCTATATTAGGAGCTAAAGCTGCTGGAGCTAAGAAAGTATTGGCTGCAGATGTTAGTCAATATAAATTAGATGTAGCAAGGGAACTCGGAGTTACGGAAGCGTTTGACTCATCAAAAGAGGGAGTTATAGAGCAGGTTAAGGCATTTACCAATGAAAATGGAGTAGATGCAGCTGTAGAATTTGCGGGAGTTATGCCTGCTTTAGACTTTGCTTTTAAGGTTACAAAAAGAGGAGGGAGAACAATAACTGGAGCATTGCCATCAACAGATAAGAAATATATATTAGACCCTTTGTTGTTGGTAGGAGATGAGAAAACATTGAAAGGATGTTATTTAGGTAGTTGTGTTCCAATGAGAGATATTCCTGCTTATTTAGAACTGTATAAAGACGGGAAGTTACCTGTAGATAAGTTGATTACTCATCGCTTAAAATTAGAAGATATAAATGAAGGTTTTGAGCGATTGGCTGCAGGTGAAAGTATTCGTCAAGTGATAGTATTTGATTGATAAAATAGAAAAGCAGGGCATATAGTTCTGCTTTTTTTGTCTTGTATATTTTGTGTAGCTGTTACTATGTTTATATCAATTAAGTGCTTATGTTGAGTTTTATAGTGTTAAATGCTTAGATTAGTTAGAGATTAGCAATAATACTTTGTAACTTTAAACTGCATATAAAAGAGTTTATTTATGGAGGTAAATGCACAAAACATCAAGTTATTAGAGGAGCAATTAGCTCAAGCAATAAAAAATCATGATTTAGTGAAGATAGATGAATTAATTCACACGGATTTCTTATTTATAGCCCCTAATGGCATTACTGTAACAAAGGAAATGGATTTAGCTTCTCATCGCTCAGGAAGTATGATTGTAGAAGAATTAAATATAACAATTGAAAATATAAAAGTAGTGGGCGATTGTGCTGTTTCGATGAGCACTTATCACACAAAAGGACGATTTATGGATATGCCCATTGAAGGTGTGTTTAAATATATCCGTACTTGGAAGCAAACTCCTGATGGAATACAAGTAATTGGAGGAAGTTGTATCCGAATAGAAGCATAATTACTTAAAAATAGAAAGAGATAAAAGGTATTTTCACAAGAGAATACCTTTTTTATTTGCTTGAATTTAGAAGATAGGAAGCTTATATGAAAACAGTAGTTGTTTTATAAAAATTACAATAAATGACTTTTTAGAGATAAAAAGGAATAATAAGATGTTTTTTGTGATATAATTATTTATAGGTTAAAGTCATATAATGAGATTAAAGGTTCTTAAAATAGAGGTTTATAACTATTGAAAAGGCTAATTATGTGATTAAAAAGATTAAAAGTTAAACAATGTGACTAAATGCGATTTACCTTCTCTTAATAGTGTATAATATTTTAAACGCTATGAAAAATTATTTTGCAGAGTTCTTTGGAACATTTTGGTTAGTATTTGGTGGATGTGGAAGTGCTTTGTTTGCCGCAGGTTTACCAGGAATTGGTATTGGGTACGCAGGAGTTGCTTTAGCATTTGGTTTGACTGTATTGACAATGGCTTATGCTGTTGGACATATTTCGGGAGGACACTTTAATCCAGCTGTTTCTATTGGATTATATGTAGGTGGGAAATTCTCACCAAAAGATTTGTTTGGTTATATAGGTTCTCAAGTATTGGGAGGAGTTGCAGCAGCAGCAGTTCTATATACTATTTATGTTGGGTCAGATATGAATGTGATTGATAATACACTACCAGGAGCTTTTGCAGCGAATGGGTATAATCATTTATCTCCACATGGATATGATGTTCTATCAGCATTTGTAGCTGAGTTTATATTAACAGCATTTTTCCTAATCATTATTATGGGGGCTACTGATGAGAAAGCAAATAATAAGTTTGGAGGTATTGCTATTGGGTTAGCCCTTACGTTAATTCACTTAGTATCTATTCCAATTACGAATACATCGGTGAATCCTGCGCGTTCTATCTCTCAAGCGATATTTGCAGGAGGAGATTATATCTCTCAGTTATGGTTGTTCATTTTAGCACCTATTGCTGGAGCTATCGTAGGAGCGATTATCTATACTAAATTGTTGAAGAGAAATTAAATTAGTTAAGTTTAACGCATAAAAAAAGACAGGCATTTTTAATGTCTGTCTTTTTTTTATAAGGTATTTTGTAAATTGTAAGTGTTATCCAACAGTCAACTTAAAGTAAGTTAAACTGTTTTCTTGTGTTTATTAATTTCATCTTGCAATTGACGACGAATCTTTTGTTCGCGTTCAAGAGAAGATTTTCTCAAGTCTTCTAATTCTTGTTCTGTTTCTGCCAATCTCAAGTTAGCTTCACGTGTTATTGAGAAACTCTTTTTGAAACGGAAAACAAAGAAAGCTAATGCTAAGACAAGTATTCCAATAATACTCCAAACGATTGAAGTAAACGTTGATTTTTGTGTTGATATCCCCAATACTTGAAAACTGTTTTCGCGTTCTAAAGCGATAGCTAAGTCAGCTTGAGCAGTTTCTAATTGGTTAGACATCGACTGCAAAGAGTCTTTTTGAGCTTGTGTAGCAGCAGCATGATTGTCAATCACAGTTTGCAATTTGTTCATTGCTTGATTTACATTAGTTTGTAACTCTTGCAATTTAACTTTGGGAACGATTTTATAAGTTTGATAGTTATTTGATTCGTTTACAAGTTTAGTGAACTGATTGTCAATAGAATTAGTTTTATCTTGAGCAAGACAAATTGTACTAAAAGTCAGTAAGGAAACGGCTAGAATGATGGTCTTTCTCATTAAATTATTGTTTTTTATCTTTTATTATACAAATGCTTATTTAAGGTTCGTGTTATGAAGCTACCTATACTACGTAGAAATAGCAATTAAATTGTGTTACAACTCAAAAGTTGTGTTTAATTAAAATGGCAAATTAGAAATAGTTCTTTTTTTTAAGAAAAAATTATAAGATGTACATTCTTATTAAGGAAATGCAATATATAAAATGTTTACTGTATTTTAAAGGTGTTTACAACTCAATATGTGAATTTGAAGCAAACTGCTAATAAGGTATTCACAATCAATTTTTTAATGAATTAATTAAATTTCATTTATAGTGATATTTATCTGTATTTATAGTAAAGTATATGATTTTATAGATGGATATTGGAGGAAGAAAAGGCATTTATGAGATTTCGTTAGAAATAAATGAACTATATATAGATAAAATCTGAAGTAAGTTGAAGGCTTGTTATTCTGCTCTGGTACAAAGACAAAATACCATTGATTTGTGTTATTTTAAGTGAAATATCAATGCAATCTGCAAGCTAAAATAGATTGTGTTGTAATACATCTTTACAGCATTGAAAATCGTATTTATGATTGTCATTTCAATATTTACCAGATGAGTTATAGGGTACTTTCATAAGGAAATGCTTCAGCAGAAAAGTATACGCTGTAATGTAGTGCCTACCTTATTTCGTATTTCTCTTGAATAGTATTATTTTTACCCCTTCTTACAAGCTGGAAAAGCACGGAGCACCTAATTCCAAGCGCATTCCAAATGCAGGAAATTCAAAAAAAGTTAGCATGAATATAGTAACATTTGAGGAGGTTTTTAGAGAGAGAGTATTTCGTATTCCCGATTATCAACGAGGGTATTCGTGGACTAAAAAGGAATTGGAGGAGTTGTGGAATGACCTTTCTAATACGCATCAATTGAGAAATGCTTTTCACTTTACAGGTATTCTAACGTTAACTGATTTTACTGCAAACGATAAGGAGAGTATTCGCAAGGAAGGCTTTACCTTGAGAGGAGATAAGTTGTATGTTAAGAATACTGCTTATACAGGAGTGAACCTTGTCGATGGACAACAACGTTTGACTACACTGTTAATTCTCTTGTCAGAGTTGGTGGCTGTCATGGAAGATGGACCACAGAAACAAGCGTTGATAGGTACTTATTTTAAAGTTCAGGAAAACAATAATAACAGATATATTTTTGGGTATCATGTAGATGTGCCTTCTCACAATTTTTTAATCCGAGAAATATTCAATGATGTAGATTATATGCGTGAGGAAACGGAGACGTTGTACACTCATAACCTGACGCTTGCTAAGACGTATTTTGCGCAGAGAGTAGGGGGATTCCCTCAACAGGAAATCAACCTATGGATAGAGAAAATAACCAAACACTTATTGTTCTCAATCTTAAATTTAAGCGAGTCTAAAGAGCGTCCATTAGATGTGTCGATGGTGTTTGAAACGCTAAACTTTAGAGGAAAACAATTATCGAGTTTGGAGCGATTGAAAAACCGTGTTTTGTATATCGTTTCCAAGCAGTTGACCACTAAGAGCAACATTGACAGAAGTAGAAAAAAGGTTAACCAATCGTGGTTAGAGGTATATAAATGGTTGGGTAGAAACCCAGAGCAGGCAATGGATGACGACGCGTTTTTGAAAGCGTTTTGGCTATTGTATTTCTCTCGTCCGTCTATGGTATCTACCGATTTTAAGTCGTACCAGAAACATTTATTTACCCAAGATTTTCACTTAGAAAAGGAATTGGGTGATACAAACTATGCTGAGTATAGCGAACTTGTACAATGGTTGGAAAGCATGCGCAAGGCTGTAGTTTTGTGGTATTTCATCAACAACCCTTTTGCTGTAGATGGTGATGAGGACTTTAAGTTTATCGTAACTGAGAAAATACAGAAAAGCATACAACGCTTGAATAATTTTCCTCGTGGTTATGGAAAGTATATGTTGAACTTAGTATTGGGAATCTTGATGCATGATTTGCCAATGAAAGACAGTGGAGCTACAGAGGTAGAGGTTACTCAGAAAATAGCGACTATAGAGCGCTTGTTATTTGCTATTGAACGTCATAATATTATGTGTTTTTTGTTACAAGGAAACAACTCCAACCTGAATCAAGAGGATGTGTTTAGGGATGTGAACAATTATTATCTGCGAGGGCGTGCGCATGATAATACATATTTATTGGAAACACTAATGGAAACTCGCGTTGAACACTTCAAATGGCGTGAGGTGAGTAAGCACATACAAAAAGGAGAAGGATTTAAGACTTGGGCAGGACTCGAGTATTTTCTGAAGTCATTAGAAGACCATAAAGGAACTTTATTAAGTAGTGGAGAACCTCGTATTAATTTGGTATATCCGTCTGAGGATTGCTATATGGAAAGAAGTACGTACAAGGATATTAACAGCCAACAGAAGTTGAACCGTAATAAGTACACTTATTCTGTGGGGAATATGTTTTTATCATACAATAAATATGATGCAAATAGCTTTAATAACGTCCAAAATAAGGTGCGCAATGCAATTAAACACGAGTACCGTTTGACGAGTTCTGAGTTGGATTTATTGAATTATGAGGAATGGAACAAGCAGTCTATTGAGGACAGGGGGCGTCAGATGTTTATGGATTTCATTGCTTATTGGGAGTTGCCGGATATTCAAGATACAGAGATGAATAAGTTATTGCTTAATGAAATTTAAGAATGCTGTTGTGTAGTTAGTAGCGGGGAAGTGTCGGCTTTTTTATTGTGAGAATAAGGGGGCCTGTATTGTGGATTGACCTCCTACATTCACAATGTATTATTTAATCTATTTGTCTGCCCTTGATAATTGTAAATAGGTAATCTGTTTTTTTAAGTTCCTATAAAGTTGAAGTTTTTTTTATCCTTATAATGTTGATTATGTCCATGATAATACGTGGTCAATATTCATGCTGCTTTTCTCTAAATGGCTTTTTCTTCGTCATTATACATCAACGGAATACATCATTCCTAATGGTAATAATATTTTATAGTTACTTTTCTTTTCAAACGCAGCAAAGTATTTTACTGGAGTAGAATGTTTCTCAAGTCTTGCGTTTTCTTAATAATATACTTTCTCGTTGCAAAGCCTTTTTTTAATCATAAAAAATGTTTGTAATAATCTTTAATTACATTAAATAATTCGTTTTTACTACCAATTGTCATAAAATTGAAAAGCGTATAAGTATTAATTTTCTTGAATAAAATAAGTTATTGGTTAAAAAAATAGTTATGTCAAGTACAGAAGTTAATAAATTACGCAAAGTTGGCAAGTTAGAAGAGGCATTGGAATTAGCAGAAAGCAACCTGAATGCCAACGCAACAAGCATTTGGAATAGACGAGCAAGCGCTTGGGTATATTATGATTATCTAAAAGAATCTGTTGAATTAAGTCAGTTTACTGATTTCATAGAAATTCTGCAAAAGATAGCGGCTTTAGAGGTACCTAAAGAAGAAAAAAGGTTTTATAACGCGCTGATTAAGCCAATTAGCAAGGTGCTCCATTCACATGTAAACTGTAAGCAATGGGATGAGCAAAAGAGCAATGTGTTGTTTGAAATATTACAAAAATTACCATTTACTACAAGCACAGAAAACTTTAGTGTATTAATAAAAGCTTTACATAGAGCATTTCAAGGGAGTAAGAATTACATAAAAGTAATCGATTGGTGTGGTTTAGATAGTTTAAAACTAAAAGATTACTTTCCGATAAAATACGATGGAAAAGAGTTTATGTCCTTAGCAGAACAGGTTTATTTTGGTTATGCTAAACAGTTAATTGAAGGAATAACCTTAGATGGTAATGTAAGCTATGATAAGGAAAGAATGATTGCATTTTTACCCAAACTTATAGACTTGATAGAACGACTACCTGAACGTAAGTATCTCGTTTACTTTAAAGTAAAGATTCATCTGATATTGGGTGAGCAAAATATTATGGAAGAGTTTCTGCCTTTCGCTCAGCAAAATAGGAAAGAGTTTTGGGTATGGCAGTTATTAGCAGAGATAAACTCAACCGATGCCGAATTAGTATTTAGCTCTTACTGTAAAGCATTATTGATGCAGGCAAAAGAGGAATATTTAGTAAATGTTCGGCTACAGTTCGTTCCATTATTATTAAAAAGAGAACTATTAATTGAAGCAAGAACAGAAATAGAAAGCATTATTAGAGTCTGTGAATTTAACAATAGAGCATTGCCTATAGCGGTTACGAAGTGGGTTAATGAACCGTGGTATGACACAGTTAGAGGTAATACGTCGAACAGGTTTCTTTATCAGAAGTATGGGATTGTGGCAGAGGAAATGCTGTTTGCAGATATTCCTGAAGAGATAGTTGCTTTAGAATACATAAATGAAGAAAAAAAGATAGCAAATTTCATAAAGAATAAGTCAAAAAGAGGTTGTTTTAGATACAATAAGTTGATAAACAATCCAAAGATTGGAGAAGTTTATGCTATTCGATTTGAGAATGGTAGAAATCCAGGGCAATACAATGTATTAACTATAAAGCGCGTTGCTCGAAAGCAGTCAGAGGTTATAAAAATGGGAGAAAATGTAATCAAAGTCGGTCAATTGGGATTTGGGTTTGTAGATAATGTTTTCGTGAACAAACAATTGATAGAGCAGGCAAATGTAAAAGACCGAGATACTGTAAAATACAAAGCAATTTTGAATTTTAATAGAAAGCTAAATGAATGGGGATGGAGGGTGTTTTGGTTAGAGAAAGATGAGGATTGAACAGTTTATAATTAGCAATTAGCAGTTGAAAGTTGACTATATAGAGATGGTATCTATACTGTATAACATCGACTGCGAATCGGCGTTTTGGAAACGTTTTGTTTTCAGACACGTCGTTGGGGGTAGGACTTTGCGCTTGCCCCTTTTTTTGTATATAATATTAAAAGAGACACTTCAGATTATAATTTAAACGATTTTAAAGGTGATAGGTTCTTTAATGGGGGGTATCAACCTGTTTTTATTAGTTTGTGAGGTATGTCGGTAATATTGACATAGTGCTTGCAAAATGGAATGTAAGGATAAATGGAATTTAAGAATACTACCTGTTGATTTTTATTATTTTTAGTTTAATACTTAGATGCATCGCCATCTCTTCGAATATACTTCGTAATCATTCCGATAAAAGGCTTTTTTATCGAAGGAATATCGAAGGGATATCGAATTGATATTGAGGGGTTGTCGAGGGCAATTCAAGAATATTCATTTGAAATTTCCGTAATGATAAATCAAAAAGCTTACTTCTTCTAACTTCCAGATTTAGGTTTTCAAATTCTAACATGCTGCCAAAAATTAGTTATTATACAATAATTAATGAATTAGGATTATAGCTACTCATTCCGTTGTGTCACATTGCAAACTTACAAACATGACAATGGCTTTTTTTTCAATGTGACGATTTTGATAGTAAATGATAGTATTTGCTATATTTTGCTCACTTTTGACGATTTTGTTATATTTTGCCCACTTTTGATAATTTCATTGAATCTAAATAGTTGGTATTCAGTAATATATTTGTTTTAATTTTAGATTTGTTTTGGTCGCCTTCGGTAAACTCCAGTGTTTACTTGGGTTGAGGGGCTGTTTTCCGAACAAGAGTAAAACAAGAGCAAAACAAGTTTAAGTGGATTTGGGGGAACTTTAGATGTTTTGCACAGAATGCGTTGTTTTTTATGAAATACAATAATTCATTGATAATCAGATTAAACTATTTGCTCGAGTTAAGATTAAATATGGTTATTTGTAAATGCGATGCCTCATGATTTTACTAATATAATAGCATAAAAAAAACCACCTAATTAGGTGGTTTTTTATATATATCCTTTAGGAATTATTTCAAATCTGTAGTGTATTCTCCAAGTAGAACGTCTTTTGTGAAAGAATGATTATCTAATTGGTCTTTGATGAAGTGTGCTCCTTTTAAAGACACAGTGTGTACAAGTTTAGGCTCGCCTTCTAATGGATTTGTTTTACGAGTTTCGATTACTATCTGTCCTCTATTGGCAGTCCATAGTTCATTAAGCTTATTTACGTTAGCTGGTGTAGAACCAGGAATATCCCCTTCATATTGACATACGTTAGTCAGGTTGATACCTGTGCGATTGTATTGTCTGAAAATAGCAACTCTATTATCATCTAAGTTGATTGTTTTCGTACCAGCCTCATTTGGTGCATCCTCAAGAGTTAAGTTAACTAAAATAACTTCTTTATCTGCTATTGCAATGGCGCGATTTCCTCCTTCACAGTGAAGTAATGTTTTGTTTGAGCCATCGCTGTTGGTAAACTTAAAAGCCAATGTGCGATTTGCATAATTGTTTGTTCCAAATAACATCTTGTCGTACTTAATATTAGTATCCCCATCATTGAAGTTGATATTTTGTAAGTAGAAAGCGTATTGGTATGTCATTGATACAGAATTGTTACTTTCTGTAGTATTATTCGTTAAGGAAATTTCTCTGCTGATGTGTACAGTTCCACCAGGAGATGCTGCTATACTTTTTACAACAGACGGAGTAGCAGGAGGTGGTAAATTACAGATAGATGTATTGTCAACTTTACTTGTGTACTTTCTGTAGTCCAAAGAAGTTGATTGACCGTCGATTTCAACATCAACAGACTCAGTAGTTTGGTCTTGCATTAAGTTATCTGCATCTACAACTAAGATAAGAGCTTCGTCATTCTGAATTTTGTAGAATATTTTTTCAGCTCCAACTGTACTACATTTAGACACAGACGTATCTTTACTAAAGTCGATGTCATTATATACGATATTTCCATCATCACAAGAGGATAAAACGGTTAGCATAGCTATACTTGCAATGGTAAAAAACTTTTTCATATCAAGATTTGAATTATTTTCAGTGACAAAAATAGTTTTTTTCTTGGTATAAAGTAGTAATTGTAGTCAGTTAATAGTTATTTAACGACATATTCTGTGTGCAGTAGGGTGTTTTGCTATTGCTACTGTACAAGATGGCAATCTCAAATTAGAAGTTTATAGGTAGATGAGTGTAATTTTGAAGGTATAAATAGTTAAGTGCAAAGAGGATTTATCTATATTTGAAAAGTTAATTAAAACCTAATACAACGATATTCGTATGAGTAATACATCAGTGAAAACCAATTATCCAGCTTTGTATATATTGGTTACCGTTTTCTTCTTTTGGGGATTTTTTGCAGCAGGGAACAGTATTTTTATTCCGTTTTGTAAAGCCTTCTTTCATTTAGACCAGTTTCAATCCCAACTTATCGACTTTTCATTTTATACAGCTTATTACTTAGGAGCGTTGATTTTGTTTTTAGTGAGTTCGTATAGACGCAAAGATTTGATAGGCAATTGGGGATTTAAGCGTTCTATTGTGTATGGATTGCTATT
>JASLGC010000295.1 GCA_030150335.1 Flavobacterium sp. | reverse complement strand
GATAGCATCAATACAGTTGCTGCTCCTGCTACACCGACTGCAACAGCTCCAGTTATAAATACTACTCCAGATGCACCTACAACTCCGACTACGGAGGAGTAATATAGCTACTGGGTTTAACCTATAAAAAAGGGTGTCAATTTACATTGACACCCTTTTTACATATATCTTTTTGCTATTATAACGCTGGGTTACTTGCTAATATCGCTTTTGCTTTTTCTAAATCTTCTGGCGTATCTATTCCTACTCCTATATGTGTAGTTATAGCCATCTTAATGCGTTTACCATATTCTAAGTAGCGCAACTGCTCTAACTTTTCTGAGGCTTCTAAGAACTTCATTGGCAAGGTAGTAAACTCTAACAAAGCTGCTTTTCTAAAAGCATATACCCCAATGTGTTGGTAGTATTGCACTTGTACTTCTTTATCACGAGGATAAGGGATTACTGACCTTGAGAAGTACAAAGCAGTATTTGTATCATCTACCACAACTTTTACATTGTTTGGATTCTCGATAACTTCCCATTCGTTGATAGGTGTCATCAGTGATGCTAAATCTACTTGCTTATTGTGGTCTGCCGCAAATATCTCAATCAATCGTTGTAGATTCTCTTTACTTACAAAAGGCTCATCTCCTTGTACATTGATAACGATATCAGCCTCCATATTCACTACAGCCTCTGCAATACGGTCACTTCCACTTTCGTGTTCTTTGATACTCATTACTGCTTTTCCACCGTGCTCTACAATATCCTTGTAAATAAGGTCTGAATCTGTAACGACAAATACATCGTCAAAAAGCTCTGTTGCTACAGTAGCATCATAAGTTCTACGAATTATCGTTTTCCCGCCTAAATCCTTCATTAATTTACCAGGAAAACGCGTTGAAGCATAACGCGCTGGTATTACTGCTATAACTTTCATCTGTATCTAAAATTAAGAAATCAAAGATACTAATTTCATCACAACCACAGAGAAACTCAAGGGACAATTCGCCTTATATACAAGCATTTTTCAATCATGCTACCTGCTTTTTATTTCCTACATCCATCTACACCAAACACTGCAAATAATACTTTAACACGCATTGTGCAAAAAAAGTAACATTTGCGACTTGCAAATACGTGATTGGCATAATTATGGAATACTTTTTTCTTGAGATAGTACGGTTATTCACTGCTGCATTTCAAGAGATTACGCTGGGTGATTTCAAAGCAAGGATGCCACTCAAACATCATAGAATCTATAGCTTAAAATAGCTTTTTTATCCTTGTATTATATACTCTATCAATATAGGAAAGCTCATTGTATTCTTTGATTATAGCCTATTTACGAAGTATAAACATCATCTTTTTGTGGAACAAATTCGAATGATATCATGAAAAACAAATTACTTTATTGGAACATATTAGTTGCTGTGTGTAGCGGATTGCTGTTTGGTTTAAACATTTCCGGAATTGCGGGGGCTAATGATTTAATACAAAAGAACTTTTCACTATCAGATTCTGGATTGGGAATTGTAGCAAGCTCGCTAATGATAGGTGCGCTAATTGGTGCGCTTATCTCAGGGAAATTTGCAGAGAAATTCGGTCGTAAGAAAACCATTATTCTCATTACACTTCTATTTACAATCAGTGGGCTTGGCCGTGCCTTTGCTTCGTCCTTTTATATGCTTACGTTCTTTAGAGTAATCGTTGGGTTGGCTGTAGGAGCGTCTTCTGTGGTTATCCCTATGTATATTTCTGAAATTGCACCAGCCAACAAAAGAGGTAGTTTGGTGACGATGAACCAATTTGCTGTAACATTGGGTATTTTACTGGCTTATATATTTGATTACTTTTTGATTGACTTAGGAGATAACAGTTGGCGTTATATGCTGGGAATACCTGTTATTTTCAGTATGATACAACTATTCTTCTTGTTTACGTCCTTTCCTGAAAGCCCAAGATGGCTATTGGCTAATGGTCAGAGAGAAAGAGCCTATAAGATTCTTGGCAAAATACGCGGCAATAGCTCTATTGAGGAGGAAGTGAAACAAATGGAGGAGGCTATTCAAAAGCAAGCGGCGATTGAAAAGGGAACTATCTTAGATTTGTTTTCTAAAAAGTACATCAAGGTTACTTTCATTGGAACTATGCTGGCTGCCTTTCAGCAATTAACAGGTAATAATGCTATCATTATCTATGCTCCTGATATTTTTAAGGCGACAGGTATTGGTGGCGACCAAGCGTTAATCCAATCTATGATGCTGGGGTTAGTGAACTGCTTGATGACAATCATTGCAATTAAACTGATTGACACAAAAGGTAGAAAGTTCTTATTGTCTTATGGGGCTATTGGAATGATTGCATCTTTGGGATACCTTACCTATGCGTTTATGCAAACAGAGCAAAACCCGATATTAATCGTTGTTGCCGTATTGGTTTACTTTGCGTTTTTTGCCGCTTCGTTTGCACCGGTAACTGGGGTTATTATCTCAGAGATTTATCCGCCAAATATCAAAGAACAAGCGATGTCTTTAGCTTTGGGAATTAGCTGGGGATGTACATTCTTAACGGTGTACTTCACTCCTATTCTTAAAGCAAACTTTGGTGATGCAGGGGTGTTTGGGGTATTCGGTATATTCTCGTTATTAGCGTATATCTTCGTATTGATTTACATTCCCAAAACAAACGGTAAAACATTAGAGGAGATTCAGGATTCATTGACTAAGTAAAAATACAATGGCTGGTATTATCTCTAATAGCTTATAACTGCGTATTGGCTTTCATTTCCAAACAAACGGTAAAACATTAGAGGAGATTCAGGATTCATTGACTAAGTAAAAATACAATGATTAGTATTCTCTCTAATAGTTTATAACTGCGCATTGGCTTGCACTCTTAAAACAAACGGTAAAACATTAGAGGAGATTCAGGATTCATTGACTAAATAATATAAAAATGGCTGGTATTATCTCTAATAGTTTATAACTGCGTATTGGCTTGCACTCTTAAAACAAACGGTAAAAAATTAGAGGAGATTCAGGACTCATTGACTAAATAATATAAAAAAGGCGATTGCTCAATTCAGAGTAATCGCCTTTGTATTTCTAATCTTGTTCAAAACTATCGTCGTTGAATCCGATTAAGTATAATTTATCTTTAGCCCTTGTCATTGCTGTATAAAGCCATTTCACATAGTCTTGTGTTATTCCCTCAGGTAAATAAGGCTGCTCTATAAACACCGTTTCCCATTGTCCACCCTGTGATTTGTGACACGTAATCGCGTAAGAAAACTTAACCTGTAAGGCATTGAAATACTCGTTTTCTTTAACCTTTTGCACTTTTCTGTACTTCGTTATCTCATCTTCGTAGTCCAACAACACTTCTTGATACAAGCGATTTGTTTGTTCATAAGACAATGCTGCAGATTCACTTGTCAACGTTTCTAAGAAGATAATCGTGTCAAACGGAATCATATTCGGATAGTCAATCATCTTCACGCGAACGGATGCAAAACGGAAGCCGTATAGCTCTACTACTTTGTAAATCTGAAGTACTTCAATGATATCT
>JASLGC010000358.1 GCA_030150335.1 Flavobacterium sp. | reverse complement strand
TCTGAAAGAGACGGCGTCCGGGGAGTCGTCGTTGCGAAAGAGCTTCGACCTGATTTCTAGCAAAGAGGGTTACCGCTCCAAGCCCTACTGGGATGTCAATGCGTACCGTGCGGGCTATGGCTCCGACACCACAACACTATCCGATGGCACGATCAAGAAAATCACCTCGGCCATGCTGGTCAACCGGGAGGATTCCGACCGAGACCTCGTCCGCCGCATTGGCGAATTCCAAGACACCATCAAAGGTCAGATTGGCACAGACCGCTTCAACGCTTTCGACTCGGATCAGCAGGCCGCACTGACTTCGATAGCCTACAACTACGGCTCCCTACCAAAGAGAATCCTCGAAGCCGTCCGCACCGGCAGCGCCTCGCAAATTGCAACGGCAGTTCGTGGGTTGAAGGGTGACAACGGCGGGGTCAATTCCAAGCGTCGGGAATCTGAGGCTGCGATGATCGAGTCGTCCAGCTCTGCCGGTCTGACACGCTTCCAGTTTGCCAAGGATCGCAAGGACGAGGACGCCGAAGAGAAGAAGCGACTGGAAGCCGAAACCGCTCTGCTGAAAAAGCGCCAAGAGTCCAACCGGGAACTCGACGCCCAGATCGCCGGGTTGGGTCGTGCTGCGACTGAGCAGGAAATCATCAACGAGCTGTCCAAGTTGCAACTCACCGCTGAAAGTGAGCAGGGCAAGATCATTGCTGACAAAATACGCAAGAAGAACGAGGAACGTGACCTCCAGCAAGTCATCACCGATTTGCAAGCCCAACAGTCCTCGTTGCAGACCCAGATCACCTATGCAACTCAGCAGGGCGACTACGCGACGGCAGAGTTGTTGAAGGAACAACTCAAGCAGATCAACGAGCAACTGGCGATTGGGGTGCAGGCATCCATCGTTTACTGGCAAAGTCTCGGTGGACCACAGGCTGACGCGGCAATCGCCAAGTTGAAGTCCATCAACACGCAGACCGAGAATCTGGGTCGCAAGTTCTTGCAGACAGGTCAGCAGATCGACGAGGCGTTGTCCGGTAGCGCTGCAAACGGAATGGCATCTGTTGCCGAGGCAATCGCAAATAGTGAGGACGCCTTCGGTGCCTTGGGCGACGCCATGCGTTCGGTTGCCGCTGAGTTCCTGCTCAACATTGGCAAGATGATCGCTCAGCAGGCTATCTTCAACGCATTGCAGAATGCCGGGTTCATGGGTGGCCGGGGCTTTGGTAACGGCGTCATGGGGCTGGTGAGCGGCCTTTTCCACACTGGCGGAGTTGCTGGGTTTGCGAGCCAAGGCATGATCGTCAACCCAGGTGTCTTTGCGGGGGCTGTGAAGTACCACACGGGCGGTGTGGCGGGTCTGAAGTCAAACGAAATCCCGGCGATCCTCGAAAAAGGTGAGACGATCCGCACTGAAGATCAGGAGTCAGCTCTGCAAAACAGACTGTCTGGTGGCGGTAACTCTCAACCAAACATTAAAATCGTCAACGCAATCGACCCCGGCAACTTCGTCAGCGAAGGCATGAACACCGAGGTCGGCCAGCAAGCGGTACTAAACTTCATGCGGGCGAACAAGGCCGCGATCAAATCGACACTCAGCTAAACGAAGGGAAAGCAGTATGGACTACGTCCCAGTCACCGGCAATCGGGCGCGTTCATGGTCGGCGTATCACAATTGGAAGGACTCATTTGTCGCAACCTACGCCTTCTCGACGGAGACCTTGGTCAGTCGATCTGGCAAGGAGCAACGCATCGCTCACCGCCTCACTCCCCGTCGAACGCTGACCTACAGCCGACAGATGAGCGGAAACGATTTCCGGGCTTTCAACGACCTTATGTGGTCTTGGCAAAACCGAACATTCGTCATGCCGGAACTCACGAGAAAGGTGACGCTCGCAAGCCCGGTGGCAGCGTTCACAACCACTGTCGCGTTGCCGAGAATACCTCGCTGGCTGGTAGTCGGGTCGAACGTCATGGCGATCTTCCAAGGCCAGCAGGAGGTGCGGACGGTCAAGTCGGTCACCGGGAATGTGGTCGAGTTCAAGACCAGTACCACCCAGCAGTGGCCCATCGGTACGCGACTGTATAACGCACTGGCGGGTTACCTGGATGTTGAAGTTTCGACTGTACGCAAGACCAATCACACGGCCACCGCGAATCTGACATTCAACGTGACACCATTGAGCGAGCCGTACATCGACCCGAGCACAAAACGAGGCCCGATTCTGAACGGTCGTGAGGTGCTTGAGTTGCGCCCGAACTGGTCCGACGACATCAGTGCCGCCATGATTCACGACGTTGAGGTTGTGGACTATGGCCGTGGCCCGGTGTCCCGGTTTTACCCCATCGCGTTCGGCTCCATGTTGCGCACTCAGACCTTCCTCAACCGAACTGCCGACGATGCCGAATGGGTGGTTGAGTTCTTCCACCGGCAACTCGGCAGCCAGGGCGAGTGGTACGCCCCAACTTGGGACGCAGACATCATGCCCAAGAAGCTCGCAAATGCGGGTACGAGCAACCTGCGGATCAAGGGTCACGACTTCGCCAGTGTTTACGGTCAATCCACCGTCCACAAGGCGGTTGCTGTCCGACTTCTCGACGGCACAATGATCTATCGTCAGGTGCAGTCAATAATCGCCGTGACGGACAATGAAGGCTCGGACACGGCGCTGACCATCGTTGGGGTGTGGCCTGCGAACGTCGGACCGGAAACGATTTCCTTCATTTCATGGTGCCTCGTTTGGAAGTTTGCCTCGGACATCCTGACGATTGAAAACCGGACCGACGAGGTGTCCCAATTCAAACTGGCGATAAAGTCGCTGGAAGACCTACCACCGGAGACATTTTGATGTTTGGACGATTTGAAGGTAGCCGCGCATCAGCGAAGCCTTATTACCTGTATTTCATCAGATACGGCTCGGGTGCGAACGACTTCTACGCATTCACTAACAACGAGTTCCCAGTGACCACGGGTGGAGTCACCTATGATGTCCGACAGATGACCCACGGCGACATTTCAACAACGGGTAGCCTAGACAAGACCACTGTTGAACTAATGAGTCCGAAAAACAACGAACTGTTCGAACTGTTCCGCGTTTATCCGCCGAGCTATCGGGTACAACTCACGATCATGAAGGGGCACTACGGTGACCCTGAAAATGAAGTCAAGACAATCTGGTCCGGTCGCATACTCAACATGTCTGTCCGTGGTTCGGAATGCACCTACTCTTGCGAACCGATACTGACAGCGCTGAAGCGCCTCGGGCTTCGCCGAAACTGGCAGTATGGATGCCCCCACCCGCTCTACTTGAAAGGCTGCTTCGCTGACAAGAATGCGGTCAAACGAACGGCAACCGTCGCTGCTATATCGGGCGCTGAATTGACGCTTTCGGCCAATTGGAATGGCGACATTGCCTTTGAGAAATTCATCGGCGGATTCATCGAGATTGAGACTCCCGCGCTAATCCCCAGATCGATCCTGAGGGTTGCTGCGAATGTTCTTACAATCGCCGGTTCTATGAGCAACCTGACCGTGGGTGCGAATTTGAAGGTGTATCCTGGGTGCGCTCACAACATGGATGACTGCAAGAGCGTCCACAACAACATAGTAAACTTCGGAGGCCAGCCATGGATTCCGACAGATAACCCGGTCGGCAACAAGAACAATTTCTATTGAGCGTCCAATATGAACTTCATAGTCCAGATTGCCGTTGCACTCGTCTTGATGGTGGCGGCATACCTCCTTACTCCGAAGCCGAAGAGTTCCCCCCAGAGTCAAAACGACATGGATGACCCGAAGGCCAGCGCCGGTAGCCCGATCAAGGTTGTTTTCGGAACAGTAACCATCAAAGACCCGAACATTCTTTGGTACGGTGACAAGTCCACTCGAACCTTCAAGACCAAAGCATGACACACGACGACCCCATCATTACCGCAGACGACGTCTTGAAAGCTGGTCATTGCGTGGTGCCCGGTCTACGTGACTGGTGTGAATCGCATGACTTGGATTTTCGCAAGTTCGTGCGGGAGGGCTACAGGGCGTCCGTTTTGCTTGAGAGGGGTGACGCCCTTGCCGAGCGCGTAATTGAACTGAGGAAACAACGCGATGGGCGGTAAAAGCAGCTCTAAAATCGAGGTCAATCACTACCTCATGTCGATCCACCTCGGGATCTGTTTGGGTCCGGTGGACGCGATAACAGCCGCATACTACGGCGAGAAGAAGTATTGGTCGGGGTACAACACGACCAACCAGGTTTATACGATTGCCAACACAGGATTGTTCGGCGGCGACAAGAAAGAGGGAGGGGTTGAGGGGCAGATGACCGTCTTGATGGGGCGTTCCGACCAGGTGCTACCCGACAATATAGCCGTAAAGTTAGGTCGCCCAAGTGGGCAGGATTGCCCTGGTTTCCGAGGTATCACGAGTGTGTTCCATACGGGGCCAGCGTCTGGTGGGCGATCAGGTTGGTACTGGGCAGCAAATAGCCCTTACCTGAAGGGTATGTGGTACACGGTGATGGCGATCCCGAGGACGCTCGGTGACCAGTATTCCAGGATCAACCCGACCCCACTGGCCAACGGCTTTAGACCAGCGGGGTATGCTTGCCGGTTCTACAGCCGTGAGGAATATAAACCTCTGAGCACAGGGGCGAGGTCGGTTGCTGAAATTATAAAGCTGGCAGATGAGCTATCACCATCGGGGGCCCCGCACAGAGTAGTGGTCGGAACATCGCAACACTGCGCGGTCCATGCGCAAGTGGGGGATGCGTCCGGGTGCGTTTATGCAACTTCCGCAAACAACAATATGAGCTACGCGGGGCTTAGACGAAAAGGTTCAGAACTAAATACTTGCCTGCTGTGGGAGGCGTATCGAGTTGGTGTCGGGCAGGGCGTTGCCCCTACCCCCCAGACAGTTCGACCGAATGTGCCCACTGTCTACGCGTCGCCTGCGCCAAACTCTTATGACGCGAATCCGGCACATATCATCTACGAGGTCATGACAAATCTCGAATACGGCATGGGACTGGACCCGAGTGCGATTGACACACTGGCATTTACAAAAGCTGCAAAGACGCTTTTTGATGAGCGTCTGGGTCTGTCTATGGCGTGGTCAACGTCAACTGCCGCTGGCGACTTCATAGACGAGGTGAAGGACCATATCAATGCTCTGATTTTCCCGGACCCTGAAACCGGGAAAATGACCATAAAGCTGGTTCGTCCGGATTACGAAGAAGGTGCGCTTCGCAGAGTTGACGAGAGTAATGCTGTCATGACGAGTTTTAGTCGTAAAGCATGGGGTGACACGATAAACGAAGTAACCGTTACTTGGACGAATCCCGCCAATGAGCAGGAGGAAACTGTCACCCTTCAGGACAATGGGAATATCGCTGAGCAAGGGGAGGTTGTATCCGACACGAAGAACTACTACGGCGTTCGTTCGGCGGATTTAGCCTGGCAATTAGCAGCTCGGGATTTGAGAGTCGCCGCAGCACCGTTGTGCTCTGCCGAAATAGACCTTGACAGATCATTCTGGGACCTACGACCAGGTGAATGCCTCAAAGTTTCATGGCGTGAGTACGGGATAGTGGACCTTGTGATGCGTGTATGGGCGGTTAAATATGGGTCCGGGCGTGCAGGGTCTGGGAAGATAACGGCATCCTTGACCGAGGACGTATTCGCACTCCCGGTTTCAGCGTTTGTAAGACCTCCGACAACGGAATGGGTGGACACATCAAAGGAGCCAGAGGTCGTGTCCTTGTCGAAGGTTATAACCATACCTGTGTACATGGCGTCCGCTGCCGGGGGGGTTTCTGCTAGCACTTTTGAATACCCAGCCGCCTACGCTGGCGTACTGGCCGCTCCCCCAAACAACGATACCTCATCGTTTGAGCTTATCGGTCAGTCAGTGGATGCGACAGGGGCTGTCAATTGGGTTGGTCGCGGGACAAAGGGTGTGAGTGGGCGTGGGCGGCTCGATCAAGGGCTTAGTGCCGAAGCCATAAGTAGTAACTTGCTATTCACCGTCGAGTTTGGCTCAGGACCCTCGCAGTCCGTATTCACCCTTATCGGGGATGGTGATGACGGCGTGACCGAGCTGGCGTTGTTTATTGGTTCGGCCTCGGCAGGTTGGACCATGCGACGCGGCGTTCTTGACACTGTGCCGCGAGAGTGGCCGTCCGGGACACCGCTGTGGTTTATTGATCCAGACTTCCCGTTCATTGATGAGGCGCAGCAGTCAGCGGGGTCCGTTCCTGAATACAAACTCTTGACAAACACGAGTCTTGGTCAGTTGTCCGAATCTTCGGCCCCTGTTGTCAGTGCTGTGCTAACTGATCGTATGCACCTACCTTTGCGACCAGCAGGGGTGACGGTGGAAGGCGTCGGTTTCGGTGAAGTCGGCTTACCGACCACTGGTAAAGTGGAAGTGGTGTGGGCGCGACGCAACCGCCTGACGGAAGAGAACGTGGTACTCCCATGGACGGGCGGCGACGTGACACCTGAAAATGGACAAACCACCTACATAGTCGTCATGGATGCGGATAACGGTTCCGAGGTAGCACGTATTGATGGATTGCTCGGAACTTCGACTACTGTAGATATTGCTGCGCTATACCCCACCTCCGCTTATCCCAGTGGTGTGTGGATAATTGCCGGGGCTGAGCGCGACGGCTTGGTGTCGTTGCAGTCGCACCGGGTGAAGGTGCGACTGCCCCAAACCGGGTATGGGAATGATTACGGCGTTAGCTACGGCTGACAAATCAACAAATATGTGTATTGACACCAACATTTACGGAGTTTGATATGGCTTCACGAGTTTTGCCGGGGCTTGGGCTTAATGGTTTTTGGGATCAAGGTGACCCCTGGAAGACGGGCGGCGACGAAAACTGGTTACGACTGTCAGTCATGACGCAACTCGTCGTGGAATCAGCGACATCGACACTACCTGCAAGCCCAGCGAACGGCGTCGTCTATATCGTCCCACAAACCGATGCTGCAAATAAAGGCAAAATAGCGGTGCGCGATTCTGGATCGTGGGTTTACTTCAGCCCTCCTGTTGGTTCGCAAGCCTGGGTCAAAGACGCGTCGAAGCGCTTTGAATACACAATTCCGACAGGTTGGGCGGAAATACCACGGGGGTCATCCGGACCGTCAGCGCCGGTCAGCCCTGTTTCAGGAACGGCGCTCGATATTGACCCGACTATGGCTGGCAACTATCTCAGGTTCACTACATCGGGTGCCAAGGTCGCAAGTTTCAACGGGTCTACTTCCTCCTATAGTGTTGACCAGGAGTTCCACATAGCCAACAGGGCTACCACTGGCGACATAAGCCTTCAAGCCAGTGGTGGAATAGCGCTTTTAGCACCAGTGGGAGGCACCCTTGTCATCGAACCTGGGGGTACTGTTACCGTCAAATTCGTAGGGGCATCGTCTGCTGACGTTTTCGGAAGCACAAAGGTAGCACCATGATTCCCGGAATAACAGCGAGTCGTGGGCGAAAATCAACGACACCCATAGCGACGAACGCCATCGCTATAGCCCACCAGACAAGTCCACGTATTAGTGCGTATA
>JASLGC010000244.1 GCA_030150335.1 Flavobacterium sp. | reverse complement strand
ACGTGGATTTCCAATTACGTTTCCTCCAGTACCTGATATCAATTGATGCGCTTGAGCATCGTAAGCCAATTTAGTAATCTTCTGATCAAAATAAGATACGTTAATATTAGAAGACCATTTAAAATCCTCAGTAACAATATTACGAGTATTAATACTAAACTCTAAACCTTTAGTAGTCATATCTGCATTGTTACCCCATTTATTCTCTTCCCCTCCGATTCCAGATGTTTTAACTAAATCAATCAAATCAAAAGCCTCTCTCTTGTAAACATCCCCAGATAAATGAAGTCGATTATTAAAGAAACCTACTTCCATTCCTATATTTGCCTCGTATTGTTTCTCCCAAGTCAAATCAGTATTTTGTAACTCATCAATAATAAGTCCTGATTCTCTATCCCCTGGCTTAACTCTTTCTTTAGTTAGTGAGTTTAAATAAATAGCCATTGAGTTAGATGCTGGTCCAGCTGTAGCAGTCAATCCATAAGATGCTCTGAAGCTTAAATCTGAAAACACATTTTGCTCCAACATAAATTTCTCTCCCATTACATTCCATTTACCTGACGCAGTCCAAGTTGGCAACCAAGAAGCTCCAGCTTGTCCTTGCTGATTCGAAGCATCATAACGTCCTGTCAAAGCAAGTGTATATCTATTATCATATGTATAAGTCGCCTTTCCAAAGAAACCAACAGTACGCTCTTTCTCTAACCCTCTTCCATAGTAATATTGTCCTTTATCAATCATCATTCTTAAGATACGATAATCTGTAAAAGGAACAAATCCTCTTTCATATTGTAAACCATACCCTACATAGTTATCGTTATTACGATCAACATGTCTAAGTTCTTGTCCAACAAAAACGTCTAACTCATGATTACCACTCTCTCCAAAAATGTTTTTATAGTTTAAAGAGTTTCTAAAGTTATATGACAATAAAGAATTCGAGTATTTATGTAAAATACCACCTTCTTCCAACACAACTTGTTTAGATGAACCTAGATCTTCTGGGTCTTCATATAAATACGGATTCTGATCTCTAGTCATTTTAGAATCATTTGCCTTATAAGCCCCTACAATATTAGAGCCTTCATGAATTTCATGAGTTCTTTGAGAATCCACATAACGCACTGATCCCGAAGAATTAAAAGTCAAATTATTCAATATTTTATAATCTAAATCAACTTGAAACTTAATATCCTTAACGTCATAAGTCATAAAGTTGTTATCCAACTCATTCAAAATATTAAAAGGAGCCCAGTTTTGTCTATAGTACTCTAATTCACCATCATCTCCATAAGGGCGTAATGCTCTTGATGTATTCAAAGCATAACTAAATGGGTTGATATCAAAATCTCTAGTAACTTCTCCTCCAACAACATCTTTTCTACTATTATAACTTCCTGGAGCATTTTGTTTACGAACAGAAGACATAGATGAAATAGCAATATTTAAACGGTCGTTTAAATAAAAAGTTGTCTTTAAATTAGCAGTAATACGCTTTACTTCGTCAGCTACAGTCCATCCTGGATCATTTAAATACCCAACAGATGCGTAGTAACTAGAATTAGCACCACCTCCAGAAAAGCTTAATGAGTGATTTTGCATAATCGAAGGTCTAAACATAACTTTAAACCAATCTGTGTTTGCATTTTCATGCTTTCTCAAAAAATCATATTTCGCTTGATCAGTATGACTAATTGAATTATTCTTCACTGCATTAGCATACAAATTGTAAACCCCTCCATATCTCCCCGAAGATACTTCTGGAAAAGTCAACAATCCTTTTCTATCCATCTCGTATAAAACACTCATTGTCTCTTGAGAATTCATAATATCATATCCCGAATAGCTTGGAACCTCACGAACTGTATTCTCTAAGTTATAACTAACAGTTAAAGGAGACTCTCTTCTACCACTCTTAGTTGTAACAACCACAACACCATTCATCGCTCTTGCACCATAAATAGAAGTCGCAGAAGCATCTTTCAAAATATCAATACTCAAAACATCACTTGCATTTAAACCTGCTAAAGCAGAACTTAACAAAGTTTCTGCGTTACCTGAAGCTAAATCAGCAAAACTCACATTAATAATATCTTCTTGAACGACCCCATCAATAACCCACAAAGGTTTTGTATCTCCAAAAATAGACGAAGATCCACGTACCGTGATTTTCGGAGCTGCTCCAAAAGACCCTGTTACGTTTTGTACCGTAACCCCAGCAGCTTTTCCTTCAATCATTCTACTCACGTCAGGCACACCCTCTACTTTTAATTTCTCCGCAGAAATTCTACTTACAGCACCAGTATTTGTTCTATCAGAAATTTTCTGGTAACCTGTATTAATCACAATCTCTCCAATCTCCTCATTCTCTTCACTTAGAGAAACGTTAACAACGCTTTGTCCTTGTGTTTTTTTCTCTAGGATCTTAAAACCCATAAATTCAAAAACCAAAGTGGCATTGCCATCTTTCACATTAATAGAGTAATTCCCGTCAAAATCGGCAGTTACTCCTTCTTGGGTACCTTTAATCAGCACGCTTGCTCCTGGAAGTGGCAACCCATCCCC